>NZ_CP072842.1:1260000-1565000 GCF_017948305.1 Faecalibacter bovis | reverse complement strand
CCGTCATATTAATGAGCGGTTATGTTAATCTTACTCGTTTTTTGTTTAATTGTATACCTTCAATGCCGAATTAAATCGTTTATTTATTTAATTCTATATTGCTTTGATTAATTTCTTAATCTCTGTTTGATTGTATGTCGTTAACAATTTTCTTGTTATCTTTTTCTAATAATGTCAATGAACTCTTCTGATCTGTTAAGATCTTGTGGAGAATATCGGAGTCGAACCGATGACCTCTTGCGTGCAAGGCAAGCGCTCTAGCCAGCTGAGCTAATCCCCCTCTTTTCGTTATTTTAGTAGTCTCAGGCAGACTCGAACTGCCGACCTCTACATTATCAGTGTAGCGCTCTAACCAGCTGAGCTATGAGACTCTTTAATACTCTTAAAGAGTGGTCTTTTGTAATATATATCTTTGAAATTAAATCCGACAGTAAATAAAACCGAATAAAACAGTCAATCTTCTAATTTAATAGAAGAAAATTCGTCGTTCTCTAAAAATGAGATGTTCCAGCCGCACCTTCCGGTACGGCTACCTTGTTACGACTTAGCCCTAGTTACCAGTTTTACCCTAGGCAGCTCCTGTTACGGTCACCGACTTCAGGTACCCCCAGCTTCCATGGCTTGACGGGCGGTGTGTACAAGGCCCGGGAACGTATTCACCGCATCATGGCTGATATGCGATTACTAGCGATTCCAGCTTCATAGAGTCGAGTTGCAGACTCCAATCCGAACTGAGATAAGTTTTCGAGATTCGCATCTTGTTGCCAAGTAGCTGCCCTCTGTACTTACCATTGTAGCACGTGTGTAGCCCAAGACGTAAGGGCCGTGATGACTTGACGTCGTCCCCACCTTCCTCTCAACTTGCGTTGGCAGTCTCATTAGAGTCCCCGTCTTTAAACGCTGGCAACTAATGATAGGGGTTGCGCTCGTTGCAGGACTTAACCTAACACCTCACGGCACGAGCTGACGACAGCCATGCAGCACCTTGCATTCTGTCCGAAGAAATATCTGTTTCCAAATACGTCATTATGCATTTAAGCCTTGGTAAGGTTCCTCGCGTATCATCGAATTAAACCACATGCTCCACCGCTTGTGCGGGCCCCCGTCAATTCCTTTGAGTTTCATTCTTGCGAACGTACTCCCCAGGTGGGATACTTATAACTTTCGCTTAGCCACTGAATCCGAAAATCCAACAGCAAGTATCCATCGTTTACGGCGTGGACTACCAGGGTATCTAATCCTGTTCGCTCCCCACGCTTTCGTCCATCAGCGTCAGTTGAGGCTTAGTGACCTGCCTTCGCAATTGGTGTTCTGCGTAATATCTAAGCATTTCACCGCTACACTACACATTCCAGCCACTGCAACCTCACTCAAGACCAACAGTATCAATGGCAGTTCCATCGTTAAGCGATGGGCTTTCACCACTGACTTATTGGTCCGCCTACGGACCCTTTAAACCCAATAAATCCGGATAACGCTTGCACCCTCCGTATTACCGCGGCTGCTGGCACGGAGTTAGCCGGTGCTTATTCATATGGTACCTTCAGCTACTCACACGTAAGTAGGTTTATCCCCATATAAAAGAAGTTTACAACCCATAAGGCCGTCATCCTTCACGCGGGATGGCTGGATCAGGCTTCCACCCATTGTCCAATATTCCTCACTGCTGCCTCCCGTAGGAGTCTGGTCCGTGTCTCAGTACCAGTGTGGGGGTTCACCCTCTCAGGCCCCCTAAAGATCGTTGACTTGGTGAGCCGTTACCTCACCAACTATCTAATCTTACGCATGCCTATCCTACTGCGATAAATCTTTCAAGTGTCTCTGATGCCAGAATCACTGTTATAAGGTATTAATCTTCTTTTCAAAAGGCTATCCCTTTCAGTAGGGCAAGTTGCATACGCGTTACGCACCCGTGCGCCGGTCTCTCAGTAGCAAGCTACTAATACCCCTCGGCTTGCATGTGTTAAGCCTCCCGCTAGCGTTCATCCTGAGCCAGGATCAAACTCTCCATTGTAAATAAATATTGTTTGAAGCTTAACGCTTCTATGTTTTACAACTTCGAATTTCCTTTAGCTCTATTATTCAAGGATTGACCGTTAATTTATATTCGGCTTTTATTTCTTCTGTCTATATTGTAATTTCAAATAAACTTCTCGTTTCATGCAAACTTCTTTCGTTGTTTGCGGTTGCAAAGGTAAAACTTATTTTTAAACTACAAAATCTTTTTTGAATAAATTTTGAAGTTTTTATTTTTGTTTACTTCTTCGCGATTTCAATTTTCAATACTACTCGTCTTTCGTATTGAGAGTGCAAATATAAGACGCTTTTTCCCGAACTACCAAATCGAGTTTACAATTATTTTACATAATATTCTTAACTAACTGAACAGAAGCGAAATATTTTTTGAATTAAATTTAGATATGTGTTTTGGTGTTGCGTTTTCTGTAGAATTAGGTAGTTTTCTAAATTATATATAGCTTACTTTCATTTTTATCTTAACACAAAACATTTGAAATTAAAAGGAGAAGTCACAGTGTGGCTTAGGTAAAATAATTACAAACAGTATAGACTTATTTATATATCAATACTTTTTTCTTGATAAAAAAGTATTCAAAAAATCAAGACTGTAAATCATTTTCGCTGAAAAACCTCTTGATTACGGGAATGAATTAAATCATTCGCTATCGCTCACTAAATCATTCTTATCCTTCATCAAGTGATTTTTCTTTACGCGAATGATTCAAATGTCGGTTTTTATTATTGAAAGTTTAGTTGATTATTACGATGCGTTTCTGAAACGAGTTCAGAATGAGGAAATGGAAATGAATATAAAAGTAGTAATACGTTTTTAGAAGATTTATAACTTCGATATATCTATAAATATTATAATGGTTAAAGAAACATATGTTCTTTTTTTTCGTCAAAAAAACGAACCAAAAAAGACATTGCTAAAATCTTCGACTAAAACTAAATTGATTTCGAGGAATGATTTAAATGATTCGCATTCGCTCACTAAATCATTCTTATCTCTACATCAATTTAGTTTCTTAACGTCTACGATTTTGAGGCAATATTTTTCATTGTGCAGAAAATTTATAAATAAGATTTTACAATCATATTATTTATTGCACTACATCCAACATTATATTTCGAAAATTACTTGAAGAGACGAAATAGATAATTTGCTATGATTATTACAAAAGGTCTACTCTTAAAGAGCAGACCTTTTGTAATACTTTGATTGATGAACTCGCGAAAATGAGTTGCGAAGCAAGGAAGATTTAAACCTCATCTTTCAAAATCTTATTTGGATTTTCATTCTGGACAAATGTTACTTGACGCAATTTAGCGTTTTTGGTAGGTATAATTGGATAACCCATATGCTCTGCATAAACTTTGGTGAACTTAGCGCCTAAATATATAATAGTTGCAACGTAATAAATCCATAACAATAAAATTACTAAGGACCCTGCTGAACCAAAAATGGTTGTATAACGGGTATTAGATATATATATACCAATTAAATATTTTGCAATAAAGAATAATATTGCTGTAAATAAAGCACCAATTAATGCAGGACGTGTTTTAATTTTTGCATCAGGCAAAACCTTGAATAAAATATAAAATATTAAAATGGATAACAGTACACTTAATGCATTATTAATTAATATTACTGAAGCTGATGTTAGTTTTGTGTCGAATTGTAAGGTTGAGAAAATTTCTTCTCCGAATCCTACTAAAACACTATTTAGAATCACGGTTGTCATTAATATTAATCCTAGTCCTAAAATTACTGAAAATGATAAAATTCTATTAATAATTTGTTTTAACCAAGCTCTTTTGGGAACTGCTTCCACTCGCCAAATTAAATTTAATGAATCTTGCATATCCGTAAACATCGTTGTAGAACCGAAAAGTAAAACTCCAATACCGATGTATAATGCGACAGAACTATCTCCTGATAAGGTAGAATTGGCTACAAAATTTTGTATTGACAAAGCTACATCTGGGCCAACTACATTTTTAAGTTCATAAAACAATCTATTCTCTATAGCATCTTTTTTATAAAAAAGACTTGCGCTAGAAATAATTATCAATATTAATGGTGATAACGAAAATATAGTATAATATGTTAATGATGCACTCATTTTCATGATGCGATCATCCCCAAATTCAACAATTGTTTGCTTAAGAATATTAAAGATGAATTTTAATTTATCCATAGTAGTTTGTTGGTTATCGTAAAAGTACAATTTTTGAAACAAAAAAAAGGCCATTCTAATGAATGACCTTTCTTATTATTTTAAATACATCTTGATTACACTAACATTGTTACTGGATTCTCGATATACATTTTTAACGTTTGTAAGAATTGTGCACCTGTAGCTCCGTCTACTGTACGGTGATCACAAGCTAAAGTCAATTTCATTGTATTACCAACAACAATTTGACCATTTTTAACAACAGGTTTCTCGATAATAGCACCTACTGATAAAATACAAGAGTTTGGTTGATTGATAATCGAAGTAAACGATTCGATACCGAACATACCTAAGTTAGAAACTGAGAAAGTAGATTTTTCCATCTCGTCAGCTTTTAATTTACGATCTCTTGCACGACCTGCATAATCTCTAACCTCAGCAGAAATTTGAGAGAATGATTTTTGGTCTGTGTTTTTAACAACTGGCACTAACAATCCATCTTCTACCGCAACTGCTACACCAATATTAATATTTCCGTGTTGTACAATTTTGTCATCGTACCAAGTTGTGTTGATTGCTGGATGTTTGCGAATAGCCATAGCACAAGCTTTAACAATAATATCGTTGAAAGAAACTTTTGTGTTTGGCACTGTATTTAATTGCTTACGCGCTTCGATCGCATTATCCATATCTAACTCTACATTTAAATAATAATGTGGAGCTGAATATTTAGATTCTGCTAAACGCTTCGCAATAACTTTACGCATTTGAGAGTTTGGAATCTCAGTATCTTCACCTGCAACATATTGTTGAACTGGAGCTGCTGGAGTTATTACTTCAGATTTAACCTCAACAGGAGCTTCTACTTTAGCAGCTGGTTGGAAGTTTTCAACGTCTTTCTTTACGATACGACCTTGATCACCAGAACCTTGAACTTCTGCTAAATTGATTCCTTTATCTTTTGCTATTGATTTTGCTAATGGAGAAGCGAAAATACGTTCATTAGAAACTTGCGTTTGAGGAACTTCTAATTCCACAACAACAGGTTTTTCATCTTCTATAACTTCAGTTGATGCTTGAACAGGCGCAGTAACTTTTCCTCCGTTTGCTACGATTGCAGAAACGTCAGTTCCAGCTTCACCAATAATAGCTAAAATAGTATCAACTGGTGCAGGCTCATTCTCTTTTGCTCCTTGGTATAATAAAACTCCGTCATATTCAGACTCAAATTCTTGAACAGCTTTATCTGTTTCGATTTCAGCTAAAATATCACCTTCTTTTACTGAATCTCCAACTTGTTTGTGCCATACAACTACCGTTCCTTCTTCCATTGTATCAGAAAGACGAGGCATTGTAATTACATCTACATTAGATGGAACCTGAGCTGAAGTTGTAGTTTCAGCTGCTACTGGAGCAACCTCTTCTCTCACTTCTTCTGTAGCTACTGCTTTTGGCGCACCACCGATTAAAGCTGAAATATCTTCACCTTCATTTCCGATAATTGCTAATATAGTATCTACCGGAGCAGGTTCATTTTCATTTGCTCCTTGGTATAATAATGTTCCGTCAAATTCAGATTCGAATTCTTGGATTGCTTTATCAGTTTCAATTTCAGCAATTACATCACCTTCTGAAACTTTATCTCCTACATTTTTATGCCACTTAACAACAGTTCCTTCCTCCATTGTGTCGCTTAAGCGAGGCATTGTAATAATTTCTGCCATGGTTTTTTTTAGTTATTTTCAACTTTATCTAAGAATGGATAATCTTCTTGTGCGTAAATATTATCATACATCACATTAGCATCTGGATAAGGTGAATTTTCTGCAAATTCAACACATTCCTCCACATGAGATTTCACTTCTTCGATAATAGCGTCTAATTGTTCTTTTGTAGCCCAATTGTTAGCTAAGATATGAGACTCAACATTTAAAATTGGATCTTCTTGTTTGTATGCTTCAACCTCTTCTTTTGTACGGTAAGGTTCTGCATCAGACATTGAGTGTCCACGGTAACGGTATGTACGAACATCTAAGAAAGTTGGTCCATCTCCACGACGAGCACGCTCAATCGCTTCATAAGCAGCTTCAGCAACTTTAACAGGATCCATACCATCTACAGGCATAGAAGGCATATCATACCCTAAACCTAATTTCCAAATATCTTCGTGATTTGCAGTACGACTTACTGAAGTTCCCATTGCGTATTGGTTGTTTTCACAAACGAATACAACTGGTAATTTCCAGTTCATAGCCATATTGAAAGTTTCGTGTAATGTTCCTTGACGCGTAGCACCATCTCCCATTAAACAAATAGTTACATGTTTTTTATCGTTGTATTTATCACCAAATGCAATACCAGCACCTAAATTGATTTGTCCACCAACGATACCATGTCCACCATAAAAGTGATGTTCTTTACTAAAGATGTGCATAGAACCACCTAAACCTTGAGATGTTCCTGTAGCTTTTCCACACATTTCAGCCATAATTCTTTTAGGATCTACACCCATAGCCATAGGCCAAACGTGACAACGGTAAGCCGTAATTACTCTATCTTCTGGTTCCATAGCATGTAAGAATCCAGCTGGTAAAGCCTCTTGCCCGTTGTATAAATGCAAGAATCCTCTAATTTTTTGTTTTAAATATAATGAGCGGCTTTTATCTTCAAAGCGTCGCCAAAAGTTCATATCACGATACCATTGAAGGTATTGTTCCTGCGTTAATTTTTCCATAATTGCACAATTCGTTAGAACAAATTTAAACTAATCTTAGACGTGTGCAAAATTGCTAGTCTAAAAAATCTTCTGTAAAATGAAGAGGAAGTAAATCTTTAGCACTATCAACTTTAAATACTTGCCCTTCGTTTCCTGATAAAAACAACGCTATGTTATCGTTTTGTTTCTTTTCAATTTCAAGAATGTATTGACGACACATACCGCAAGGAGGCAAAGGTTTGTTGATATTAATTGTTGATACAGCTAATTTTTTTACTTTGATATTAGGATAATTTGCGTTGACAAAAGCTAGCAATCCACGTTCTGCACAAGTTCCTACCGGATAAGACGCGTTTTCTTGATTACTACTTACGAAGATTTGACCATCTTCTAATTCTACAGCTGCACCAACATGAAAGTTAGAATACGGTGCGTAAGCTGATTTTGAGATTTGATTTGCTCTTAAAACTAATGTTTTATTTTCTTCTTGCAATTCATTGAAAGAATCGAACACTTCGTATTCGAAACTAATTTTTTCTTTCTTCATATAGCTTTAAAGAATAGAATCAAGGTTCTATTCTCTTTAAAATTAAACATTTAAATCCTTTTAGCTATTTTATTAACTAGAAAAAGGAAGTAAATTTAGGTAAAATAGTTGTTATGTTGAAAAAAATTTACGGAAGTGCAATTTTTGGTGTATCTGCACAGACGATAACTGTAGAGGTTAATATTGATCAAGGTGTGGGCTATCACTTGGTTGGTTTGCCAGATTCTGCAATAAAAGAAAGTAATTTTAGAATACAAGCTGCTTTAAAAAATATTGGTTATAAAATTCCAGGAAAAAAAATTACAATTAATATGGCGCCTGCAGATTTGCAAAAAGAAGGATCTGCTTATGATTTGACCATTGCAATTGGAATTCTTACAGCATCTGAACAAATTAAAAATGATGAGATTGAGAATTATATTATCATGGGTGAATTATCTTTAGATGGATCACTTCGTCCAATAAAAGGAGCTTTACCTATAACCCTACAAGCAAAAGCGGAAGGTTTTAAAGGAATTATTTTACCGAAATCTAACGCAGATGAAGCTGGCGTGGTAAACGGAATTAATGTATATGGTGTTGAAAATATTTTAGATGTGATTCAATTTTTAAATAATGAGATTGAATTAATACCTCATCAATTTAATATTGAAGAACATTCATTAGAACTATTAAATAATTATACTCATTGTTTTTCTGATGTAAAAGGACAAGAAAATGTAAAACGAGCTATGGAAATTGCAGCAGCCGGAGGACATAATATCATACTAATTGGCCCACCTGGAAGTGGTAAAACAATGCTTGCTAAAAGAATTGCATCAATTTTACCACCTATGACAATAGATGAATCTTTAGAGACAACAAAAATTCATAGTGTTGCTGGAAAACTAGGTTCTAAATCATTAGTATTTAATCGACCTTTTATATCGCCACATCATACCATTTCTGATGTTGCATTGGTTGGTGGCGGATCTTATCCTCAACCTGGAGAAATTTCTTTATCACACAATGGAGTTTTATTTTTAGATGAATTACCAGAATTTAAACGTTCGGTTTTAGAAGTTATGCGACAACCTTTGGAAGATAGAGAAGTAACTATTTCGCGAGCGAAATTTACGGTAACATATCCATCAAGTTTTATGTTAGTAGCATCCATGAATCCAAGTCCGAGTGGTTATTTTCCTGACGATCCACAAAACACGTCTTCGTTAATGGAAATGCAACGCTATATGAATAAAATCTCAGGACCATTATTAGACCGTATCGATTTACATATTGAAGTTACGCCAGTTCCGTTTGATGATTTATCAAAAGAACGAACAGGAGAAAAAAGTGTGGATGTAAGAAAACGAGTTATTGAGGCAAGAAAAATTCAAACAAATCGATATTTAGGCACTTCGATTCATTATAACTCTCAGATGGGGCCAAAAGAATTAGATACTTTTTGTGCTTTAGATGAAAATTCGAAAAAATTAATTAAAACCGCGATGGATCGTTTAAATTTATCTGCCCGTGCTTATGATAGAATTCTTAGAGTTGCTAGAACTATTGCAGATTTAGAACAATCAGAAAGTATCACATCTAAGCATATTGGTGAAGCTATACAATATCGTAGCTTAGATAGAAATTAAAAAGCCACTCAAAATTGAATGGCTTTTTTTATCTTTAATTTTTTACAGTATTAATGTTAATATCTTCCCTGTCTTTATCCTCAGAAGCTTTGTAAGCTTTTAAAATTTCACGAACAATTTTGTGTCTTACCACATCTTTATCATCTAAGTAAATAAAACCAATATCTTTTACACCTTTCAAGATATGTAAAGCTTCTCTTAATCCTGATTTTTGTTTAGGTGGTAAATCAACCTGATCTGGATCACCGGTAATAATGAACTTAGAATTTTTCCCCATACGCGTTAAAAACATTTTCATTTGCGCATAAGTTGTATTTTGAGCTTCATCCAATATCACAAAAGCATCATCTAACGTTCGTCCACGCATAAAAGCTAAAGGAGCAACTTCTATAACTCCGCGTTCGGTATAAGATTCTAATTTTTCAAACGGAATCATATCCTTTAACGCATCGTATAAAGGTTGTAAATAAGGATCTAACTTATCTTTCATATCACCTGGTAAAAAACCTAAATTTTCACCTGCTTCAACTGCTGGTCGAGTCATAATAATACGACGAACTTCCTTATTTTTTAATGCCTGAACTGCTAAAGCCACCGCGGTATACGTTTTACCTGTACCTGCTGGGCCTATCGCAAAAACCATATCTTTATTATATACAGTTTGTACCAATTTATGCTGATTTGGTGTTTGTGGTTTAATAATTTTCCCATTAACCCCATGAACAATAATTTCATCTTCTTTTTTCATTTGAAGCATTTCGTTATTATCCTCAGTCATAATAATTTCTAATTCTCGATTACTCAGACGATTATATTTAAGTATATGCTGAATAATTTTAGCTATTTTTTGATCAAAAACAATTAATTCATCTTCGTTCCCAAAAACAGTTAAAACTTTTCCTCTACCAATAATTCTAAGTTTAGGATAATATTCTTTTATCCTCTTTAAATGCTCATTATTAGGACCATAGAAATCCTGTGCATTAATTTCAGTTAGCTCTATATTAATTTCAGTCAAATGTGGTATTGTTTTGTATTAACTAACACAAAAATAAACAATATATTTGCTAAGTATTATAAGAATAATGGCAATTATTACGTTAACAACCGATTTTGGTGTAAAAGATTATTTTGTATCTAGCATTAAGGGAGCAATTCTGAAAGAATTGCCGGAGGTTACAATTATTGATATTTCGCACCACATAAGTCCTTATGATATTTCGGAGGCTGCATATATAATTCGTAATTCGTATGACGATTTCCCAACAGGTACAATTCATATTATCGGAGTAAACTCGTTAAGCACACCAGATCAAAGACCTATTTGTGCAAAAATTAACGGGCACTACTTTATTTGTTCTGATAATGGAATATTATCCTTGATTTGTCAAAATCATCAACCTGAAGAAATTTTTGAAATAACAATAAATCCTGAGAGTTTAGATAGTTTATTTCCTGAAAAGGCAATTTTTGTTCCTGTTGCTTGTCACATTGCAAGAGGTGGATTACCAACTTTAGTAGGGCAAAAACGTAAAAAGATTAAAATCTTAAATGAATTAAAGCCTAATTATCGTGATGAAAGGATATTAACAGGTTATGTTATTTACATCGATCGATTCGGAAATGTGATTACGAATATCACTCGAAAATATTTTGAAGAAATTGCAAACGGTAGAGAATATAACATTGTTTTACGTCAGAAAGATTATTCGATGACGGATGTAGATGTTATTTTTGATCACTATCACGGAATTGTTCAAGATTTCTCTAAAGAAACTCATGCGATGGCAAAAACTTTATGTTTATTCAATTCGGCAGGATTTCTAGAAGTTACATTGTATAAAAGTAATCCTGAAATTACTGGTGCTGCAAATAAATTAATGGGACTAAAGAAAGGAGATACAATAACAATTGAGTTTAAAAATTAATTTTTTTTGACTCTTTAAGTAAGAATTAAATATTTTATGGGATATAATTATCTTATATACAAAGCAATCCACGTCATTTTTGTAGTCAGTTATTTTGCTGGTTTATTTTATATCGTTCGTTTAATGATTTATCATACCGAAACGCAAACAATGGAAGAGCCAAAAAAATCTATCCTACAAGAACAGTACACCTATATGGAAAAAAAGCTTTGGAATGTAATTACAGTTCCGGCTTTAACTATTTTGGTTGTAATGGGAATTAATATGCTTTGGAAAAACCCAGCTTTACTAAATGTAGCTTGGATGAAAAGTAAATTAGGAATGGTTTCCGTTTTACTAATCTATCATTTTTGGTGCTGGAGAACTTTAAAACAATTGAAGAATAACATTTTTAAATATACATCTGTACAATTAAGAATGATGAATGAAGTTGCTACAATTTTATTATTCGTAATTGTGTTTGCAGTGATTCAGAAAAGTTATTTCGGAGAGTATTGGCATTGGTCAATCATTAGCTTTTTCGGAGCAGGTGTAATACTTATGCTAATTGTTCGTTTAATTAACATTAATAATAAAAAATAATTATGTGGACTATCTTTAAGAAAGAATTTTCACAATTCTTTTTAGGGTTTACAGCATATCTATCTGCATTAGCATTTGTTATCGTATCAGCATTATTTTTATGGTTTTTCGATAATCAATTTAATGTTTTCAATACGGGAAATGCATCTTTAAGCAGTTTCTTTTTCATAGCTCCTTGGATATTCTTATTCATGGTACCTGCTTTAACAATGAAGATGATTGCTGAAGAACAATCAAACGGAACTTTACTTTGGCTTTTTACATTACCTATAAAAACATATCAAATTATTTGGGGTAAATTTTTAGCCGTTGTTAGTATTATTTTATTTTGTTTAATCTGTACATTCTTATTTACCTTAACATTAGAAAATTTTATACTTTCAGATCAATCGTTAGATTACGGAGCTATTTATAACGGATACTTTGGTTTATTTCTGTTAGGAAGTTTGTTTGCTGCAATTGGTATTCTAACCTCAAGTTTTACAAAAAATCAAGTTATGGCTTATGTTTTTGCCGTATTAGCTTGTTTTATAATTTATTATGGATTTGAAGGTTTAGCATCTTACAATTTATTAGGTTCTGCTGATTATTACGTACAAAAAATTGGAAGTTATTCTCATTATCAACAATTTTTAAAAGGAATTCTTGATACAAGAGATTTAGCATATTTTGTTGTAATCATTGGAATTTTATTACAAGTATCTATCATCAATTTACAAATCAAAAAATAGTGCGATGAAAAGATTAAACAAACAATCCTTCGTAGTATTTGCTATATTAATCGTTGCATTAATTCTAAGCCAATTTATCTACAAACGATTTGATCTAACCCAAGACAAAAGATACACATTAACAGAAACTTCTAATCTATTATTAGAAAATGTTGATAAAGAACTGCAAATTGATATTCTTTTAGGTGGTGATTTAACTGGAAATTATCGCATTCTAAAAAATGAAATTCAGTTTTTATTAGAGGAATTAAAAGAGAAAAATCCAAAAATAAAATATCGTTTTGTTGATCCTTTAGAAATGTCAACAACAGAAATGGAACAAGCCGGAATTGTGGCTATTCCTATCAAAACTGATAAAGGTGTACTTAACGTTTATCCATACGCACGATTAGCATACGGCGAAAAAACAATGTGGATGGAAGTTTTAGTGAACGATCCTTCTACTCCATTTGAAGAATTAGCAATTGCTTCTACTGAAAAATTAGAGTATTTATTTGCTGAAAAGATTCAGAAAATTACCAATACAAATCGCAAAAAAGTTGGTTTCATCGTTCATCACGACGAATTACCTCAACAAAATATCGAAAGTTTAGGACGTGCTTTATCTGAAAAATATGATGTTGAAATTTATCTAAATCCAATCGCGAATAAAAAATTCAGTTTGGATGTTGATGACATAGATAGTTTAAAACGTTTTGATGGTTTGATCGTTGCAAAACCTACGCTACCATTTTCTGATAAAGACAAAATGGTTTTAGATCAATATGTAATGAACGGTGGTAAAATGCTTTGGGCTGTAGAAACAGTGGATGCCGAAATGGATTCTATTTTCCGTTCTGGTAAAATTCTAGCTTTTCCAAGAGATTTAAAAATCAACGATTTCTTATTTAATTACGGCGTTCGTTTACATAGTACAATTATCAAAGATTTAAATGGTGGGAAAATTGTTTTAGCCGATGGCGAAACTGCCGGAAACGTAAGTTACAATTACTATACATGGCCATATTTCCAATTAGGAATGACTGCTGATCCAAATCCTATTACAGATAATTTAGATCCTGTATTATTCAATTTTGCAAATCCGATTGAGTTGTTAGAGAATCCTAATATCAAACAAACCGTTTTATTAAGTACTTCTCCACAAACATCAATGAAACCAGCATTAAATTATCTTTCTTTAGACGAAGTTGATGTTGAGAATTTTGATGAATATCAAATGGGAAAAATTCCGATGGCTGTTTTATTAGAAGGTAATTTCAAATCTGCTTATGCATCAAGAATTGAACGACAAGAAATTCCTAATTTCAAAAATCAAGCGACGAATGGGAAAATGATTGTGATTTCGGATGGTGATGTGCTTAAAAATCATTTGTGGCGAGGAATGCCAATGCGATTAGGTGAAGATAAATATTCGGTTCGTCCTGATAATCCAGAATCACGCCCTACAACCTATGCCAATCAAACGTTTGTGATGAATGCGATGGATTATTTATTAGGCGACGAAGATTTCTTGGCTCTGCGAAATCGTAAACTTGAAATTCCATTGTTAAGCGAAACAAAAGTATTATCTGATAAACAAACTTGGCAACAATTAAACTTGTTAGTTCCGATCGGAATTATTGCTCTTTTAGCTGGTGCTGGATATTTTATCCGAAAGAAAAAATATCAATAAAATTGAAACTATATAAATGAAAAGGTTGAAGATAGAAATATTTTCAACCTTTTTTCTTTATATTTATAGTAAACACAAAATATGAGAAAATATCTATTATTAACACTTGCCGGATTATTTTTTAGTTGTGAAGAAGCTAAAAACACCGAAAAAATTCATGAAAATGCTGACGGCGAAATTACCGTAGGCAAAAACTTCGTGGTTGATAGACCTATGGCTATTATAGTTTCTCCTACTGAAGAGCAGTTACAAGAAGCAAAAAAAATTATGGGTGATGATTATCAAATTTATTATGGTGATGGCGCACAATTTTTAAATGAAGCAAATCAACTATTAGAGCAAAATAAAATTGAAACGATAGATCGATTAGCCAACGAAATCATTACATTTTCTACAGTAGATGGAAAATTACACGATGTTAATTTAACGGATAAAACTTTTGCGGTTTTACTGTTTAATGGAAATGAAGAACCTAAAGATTTGGAGTTTGAACATTTCACACCCGAATTTATTCAAGAATATATGAAATAAAAAAAATCCCTTTTGAAACCAATCAAAAGGGATTTAAATTTTATACGATAAGATATTATTCTGCGTGTAAGAAAGCTTTTTTAGATAATAAACGCTCTTCACTTTCTACGTGGTCTTCATCAGGTACACAACAATCTACTGGACAAACAGCAGCACATTGTGGCTCCTCGTGGAAACCTTTACATTCTGTACATT
This sequence comes from Faecalibacter bovis, assembly GCF_017948305.1. Lineage (NCBI taxonomy): Bacteria > Pseudomonadati > Bacteroidota > Flavobacteriia > Flavobacteriales > Weeksellaceae > Faecalibacter > Faecalibacter bovis. The sequence goes on along the minus strand of NZ_CP072842.1, from coordinate 1,550,265 downwards.
TATCCGGAACGATGTAATAAACCTCATCACTAACTGGATCTTGTACATCATCTGCATCTACCTCAACACCGTCAATATTAACGATACGACCAGATAAAGCAGTTCCTTCAGAATATTTCCAATCTACAGCAGCTTCATAAATTGCGTTGTTTGGACATTCTGGTTCACAAGCTCCACAATTTATACATTCATCTGTTATAATAATAGCCATTATATCTCTTTTTTAATTCCTACATTTGTAACAACAAAATTACATTTTATTTTTTAAGTATTATGACAATCGATAAAAGGATTTCAGCATTTAACCAATTAGCACAACTATTTAAATATATTACAAATAAGACAGAGCCTGAATTAGATGAATTAAAAATTAAGTTCAAAAATTTAGATGAAGAAATTGGTTATGCTTTAAGTGATGCTGAAGCTTATAACAATTGGTTCACGAGAGAAAATGTATTTTTTGCATTAAACAACTGGGCAGAAGCTTTATCTACATCAAATTTAACTGAATGGGTTAAAGATTATCCAACAGTTACAACACCAAAAAATGTTGGGATTATAATGGCTGGAAATTTACCTTTAGTTGGTTTCCACGATTTATTATCAGTTGTTATTTCAGGACACAATGCCTTGATTAAAACATCTTCAAAAGATGATAAATTAATGAGTTTTCTGATTCGTTTTTTACATACTATTGATGAAGAATTTAAAACTATCATACAAACAGTTGAACGCTTAGAAGGTTTTGATGCTGTTATAGCAACAGGAAGCAATAATACGGCTCGTTACTTTGAGCAATATTTTTCTAAAGTGCCAAACATCATTCGTAAAAACAGAACTTCAGTTGCTGTATTAAACGGAAGTGAAACGATCGAAGATTTTAAAGCTTTAGGAAATGATGTATTTCGTTACTTTGGTTTAGGTTGTCGAAACATTACAAAGATTTATTTCAAATCTGAAGATCAAATTCCTACTTTTTTCGAGAATGTTTTGGAATGGGGCGATGTTGTAATTAATCATCCTAAATACGCTAATAATTACGATTATAACCGTGCAATTTATTTATTAGGAAAAGATGAATTCTTAGATAACAATTTCGTTTTATTAAAGAAAGATGCCAATTTACATTCGCCAATTGCAGTTGTGAATTACGAAATTTATGATGATTTAGAAGCTGTAAAATCTTTCTTATCTGATAACGAAGAGCAAATACAATGTGTAGTTGGACATGATATGAAAGATAACCCGAACTATGTTGAATTTGGAAAAACACAAACACCGACTTTAACGGATTATGCCGATAATATTGATACTTTACAATTCTTAGCCGAATTATAATTACATCAAAATATACCGAATTAAAAAAGGGTGTTCTAACGAACACCCTTTTTTATTTTAAGTCATAAATTTTAATGAATAACTTATATTAGTTTAATTACATCAAAAGTAAATTTAATTGATGAATGATTATAATTATGCTGGTCACGAAACATCAATCACCGTCAAAATACTTATACAAATGATACTTAAAACTTTTATGATTAACATTTTGAGTTTTATATTTTACGAAAATTTACACTTTGAAAAGTCCTTGTTTTAGGTCGAATACATAACATATAAGTTTCAACATAAATTACATTTCACTTTTTACGAGTTTAAAAATTAAAATTAATTCCTGCTAAAATATGCAGTGGCAACAATCGTTGGGTAAAAAAACGTTCGCTAGTTGGTGTTATCATGTTTCGATTGATAGACTTATTATTTAATAAATTATTAGCCAAAACAAATAACTTTATTTTAGAATTTGGAATTTTATGGTAAAGCTTTAAATCTAAAAAATTAGTCGATGATTGATCTTGTCCTCCAAAATTATAAAACTCATAATTTACATCTAAAGTCGTTTGTTTCGAAAGGTTAAAATACACATTTGCAAAAGCATCTATATTTCTAAATTCATTCGAATTAAATTGATTTTCATTTCTATTGAATGAGAATTTCCCTCCCAATTCATAATTCCAAAATCCAGAAAATCCAGACTTTACTTCTAAACCAATTGTATAGCTGCTGAAATGATTTCTTATTGATTTTTCATTTACGATGGATGAATTTTTTAAAGATGTATAACTTGTATTGATTTGTATTTTCGATTTGATCGGAATCCAAAAATATTTATACGAAACAGATGGCATCCACATTTCTGCACCTTCTACAATTATATTATTATTGATTGAAAAATTAGGTTGAAAAATTGAATTATAACCTACATTTTTATCTTGAAACTGATAAGTTAAACTTAAATTAATTTCATTGTTCAATCCTCTTGATCGACTATAATTCAGATTAAATTGTGAACCTCCAAATAATTGATAAGCTGTTAAATTACTTTTAGAAAACTGACGATTTCCTCTGTAAATCATTTCTTGATAATACACCTCGAAAGACGTTGGAATTACACGGTAATTATAACCCAAACCGATCTTACCAAACTTTCTTTTTTCGTAACTGAAATCAATTTTTGGTGATAATGTAAAACGATTTGTTTTATCATCTAAATCATTTGTCAATGATGTAGCATAATATTCGATTGGTAAACCTAAATTCAAACGAAAAGCTTTCCATTCTTTTGAATATGCTGGATGAATAAAAACTTTATTTTGTTGAAAACTCAAGTTATTCATTGCATCACTTAAATGCATTTGAGTAGAAAAATCGTTATTTAATCCATAAAAATTACTGTTTAAATCTACATTTTGATATTCTGTACCAACCGTTAAATAATAATTTTCTTTATCTGATAGTTTATGAAAAAACGTTCCTTTTAAACCCAAATAATTTTGTTTATTATCAATCATTTGATTGAGATGTGCTATTTGCGGATTAGAAAAAATTTCACCAAAAATTGGATTCGACTCAACAAACTGATACGGTCTTTTTTCAAACAAATGCTTGGCTACAATTGTTACCAACTTCGCACTATCTATTTTGTTGGTATAAATTCCTTGCGTTTCTACGGATGTTGTTGCATTATTTCCTTTTAGAGAAATATCATTTGAGTTGAATAAAAAATTATTTTCATTAATTTCTTTTAAATAATACGAACGATTAACGATAGTAAAATTAGAAGTTGAATTGAATTCTTTGTTCCATTCTACCTTCGTAAAATAATTATCAATCTTTTTATTCCAATGACTTTTTTGTGTGTTTGTAAACTGAATTGTATTATCATTATACGACTCAATTTCATCGATGTAATTATTCTTTTCAATACGATTATACAAACCCAAAATGTGTAATTTGCTTGATTTAAAATTATTAATCGCATTTATAACGCCAATTTTATCGTTGTTGAAATTGGTACGATTATCCTCGAACTGATAATTTTCTTGGTATAAATTAACCAAATTAGGAAGTGCCTTATTTGTGCCAATCAAATCAAAATTGTAAGCCGAAGTATATTGGTTTTTGATCAAATAATTTACACCTTTCATTTCGTCAAAACCGATGGTGTTGTAATTATATATCGATACGATTTTTCTTTTCTTCGAAAAATTCATCAAATTCAAACGAACTTGATGCCTGTTTTCTACATAACTTGTAGAAGCTAAAGTTGCGCTACCATTCCATTTGTTTTTAGCTTTATCGTCTAATATCAAATTTATAGCTAATGCATCTGTATCATAAATATCTTTGGTAAGTTTGTTTTTTGTATGATTATTAATTACCTGAATTTTAGCTACCGATTGATCATTCATCGCTTGTGTTAAAATAGAATAACCATTATTAAACAAATCTTCTCCTTCAACCAAAACCGATTGAACTTCCTTTTTCCCTATTTTAATTCTACCATCTTTATCAACCGTTGCACCTGGAATATTTTTTATTAAATCTTCCACATTCATTTCTTTACCTGTACGGTATTTCGCGGCATCAAATTCGGCAGTATCTTTTCTGTAAGGATTAAAATCTGCTTTTACGATAACTTCTTTTAGAGCGATTGCATCTTCCTTTACAAGTACAAAATCTCCTAAATCTATTTTTTTACGATCTATAATTAAATCTTCTTCTAAGGTTTGATAAGATGCTTTTTTTATTTGAATCGTTTTATTTCCTAATGAAAAATCATCAATTTTAAATTCTCCATTTTTATCTGAAATTGCAAACGCTTCGATTTCTTGAATAGAATCTAATAAAATAATATTAACGTTTGGCAATAACACTCCTTTATCATCTTTAGCAATTCCAGTAATTTGTGAATAAACTATAGATGATAATAAGAAAAATATAAAAATAAAAAATGATTTATTCATCGAAATTTAACTCTCTTTCGTCTTGTCTTAATGGCTGTTCTATAATTTTAACTCCAGCTGGTAATGAAGCATAATTGTTTGCACGATTATATTCCAACCAATTATTTTCAAGTGTTACAGCATCTTTTAAAAGATATTTTGCATTAGAATTTTCTAAACTTTTTAATAGTGGAATTGTAGGTATTTTATCAGAATTTAAAACAATTCTTTTAGCTTCATAACTAAACATATCATTTTCCACTTTTAATATTAAACCAGGTAATCCATTTAATTTCCATGGTCCATAATTATAAGGAAGTTCTGGTGCAAACCATGCCGTATATGCTCTTCCTCTAAAATTTGTAGTTGCCTTATAAGTTGTGTAACCTAAAATATTTTGCATTTCCTTAGTCACTTTCCACTTAATTACTGGATAGCTTTCAACTGAAGTAAAAAGAATTATTTTAGAACTATTTTTATTTTCAATCCCATATTTTTTCTGATACAAACTATCATTCTTCAAATTGACATAAAATGGATCAAAATTTATTCTACTTTTATCAAATTTTTCATCCTCAAAATTCAGATTATCTTTCTTTGTAATGTTTCCATAATAAAGTTCAGATTCATTAAACACTAAATATTCACTTTCAATTTCACTCATTCCAATAGATCTTACCATCTTGTATTGAACAAGATTATTTAATTGAGCATACATGATCGTATTTAATAGTAATATTAAGATTGTAGTATATTTCATACGTTAGTTTTTTAAAAATGATAACTTAATTACATATAGTAAATTCAATTAATAATATTAATAATAATAACCAAATCAATAAGTTAATTATTGTTATCATTTATAAATCATGACTAAAGTTCTAATTTAAAAAATATTAACAAACTCATTTACAATAATATATAGACTAAATAAATTATTTAAGATTTAGAAATAAATATCCATCTTAATGTATTTCATATAATTAATTGGAATATCAAACAAAAAAAAGCTTCCTAAAAGGAAGCTTTACTATTTAAAAGTTATAAATAACTATTTATTTCTTTTGAAGAATGAATCTACAAATTCCATTTTATTGAAGGCTTGTAAATCATTAATTCCTTCACCAACACCAATGTATTTTACAGGAATTTTAAACTGATCAGATATACCAATTACAACTCCACCTTTTGCTGTACCATCTAACTTTGTAACGGCTAAAGAAGAAACTTCTGTTGCTTGTGTAAATTGTTTTGCCTGCTCGAAAGCATTTTGACCAGTTGATCCATCTAACACCAACATTACTTCGTGTGGCGCATCTGGAATAACTTTTTGCATAACACGTTTAATTTTAGATAACTCGTTCATTAAGTTAATCTTGTTGTGTAAACGTCCTGCAGTATCAATTAAAACAACATCTGCATTTTGTGCAACTGCTGATTGGATTGTATCGTAAGCTACTGAAGCTGGATCAGATCCCATCGCTTGTTTTACAATTGGAACATCTGCACGCTCAGACCAAATTACTAACTGATCTACTGCCGCTGCACGGAAAGTATCTGCCGCACCTAAAACTACTTTTAAACCTTGTGATTTAAATTGAGAAGCTAACTTTCCTATTGTTGTTGTTTTTCCAACTCCATTTACACCAACCACCATAATAACATAGGGTACGTCTTTTTTAGGAATTGCAAAACCATTTGTGTCTTCTACGTTATTTTCTGAAAGTAATCCAGCAATTTCTTCACGTAAAATATTATCCAATTCTGAAGTCGAAACATATTTGTCACGTGCTACACGTTCCTCAATTCGACGAATAATCTTAATAGTAGTTTCTACTCCAACATCAGAAGAAATTAAAACTTCCTCTAAATCATCTAAAACCTCATCGTCTACTTTAGATTTCCCTACAACAGCGCGAGATATTTTATCGAAGAAAGATGTACTTGTTTTTTCTAAACCTTCATCTAACTTCTCTTTGCTTTCTTTACCTAATATTTTTTTGAACCAACTCATTAAAAGTTAATTTATCTTAAAAATTCTGTACGAAGATACAATAAATTAGCACAATAAAAAAAGCTGCTCTACATGTAGAACAGCTTTAAATTATATTGTAAGTAATGCCAAAAGGATTATTTCGCTAAGAAAGAATCTGCTTCGTCAGCGTTTACTACTTTTTCAACAAATACGTAAGCTCCAGTTTTAGGAGATTTTTGCATTTTAATAACTTTAGTCATTTTCTTTGACCCAGTTTGTAATGTTGCTACGGTTTTCTTTGCCATCGTCTAAAGTTTTATTATTTAATCTCTTTGTGAACTGTATACTTCTTTAATACTGGATTGAATTTTTTTAATTCAATACGATCTGGAGTATTTTTTTTATTTTTTGTAGTGATGTAGCGAGACATTCCTGGCATACCACTTTCTTTATGCTCTGTACACTCTAAAATAACTTGTACTCTGTTTCCTTTTTTAGCCATCGTGTCTTAAATTATTTGATTAAACCTTCTTTACGTGCACGTCTAACAGCCTCATCAACACCTAATTTGTTGATAGTTTTTAAACCGTGTGCAGAAACTTTTAAAGTAATCCACTCACCAGCTTCTGGCATAAAAAATTTCTTTGAGAATAAGTTTACCTCAAATGTGCGCTTTGTTTTATTGTTAGCGTGAGAAACATTGTTTCCTACTAATCTTTTCTTACCTGTAATTTGACAAACTTTTGACATTTCTTTATTGTCTTATTATTTATAAACGGAGTGCAAAGTAACAAATAATAAATTACTTATACAACCCAAAAGGTTATTATTTCTTTATTTTTTTCACATTCTTTTTGTACAGCAAGCTCTGAGCGAAAGTATAAGCCAAGATAATTCCCATTACCAGTAAAGCTATTCTCGCTAAGTAATCACCGTACTTTGAATAAAACGTTAACTCACTATTCATCAAGACTGTACCATTTAAGGCACCCTGCTCTCCGTATGGTAACGATTTCATGATATCTCCTCGCTGATTCACGAAAGCCGAAACGCCAGAGTTGGCAGATCTAACAATAGCGCGTCTATTTTCAATGGCTCTTAAATTACCATATAATAGTAATTGGCGATGTCCATCGGTGTAGCCCCACCAAGAATCATTGGTCATCGTGAATAAAACATTCGCACCCGCTCTCACATATTCTGTCACATAGTCTCCGAAAATCGATTCGTAACATATAATCGGAGCAACAGAAGCGTCGTTTGTTTTATTATTGAAAACAGAACGATTAGGTTGTACACCTAATGTTTTTGTTGTGCCGCCAAAGTTAAGCATAAATTCTCCAATAATTGGCATTAAAATACTTCGATATGGAAAATTTTCTACTCCAACGACTAATTTTGATTTATGATAGATTGATATAGAATCATTAGAATTCACTTGTAGAGCTGAATTAAATGAATCGTACCACGTAATTCCATCTCGCATCACTGAAGCTGTTTCTGAAGCTAAAGTTGGTGATGGATAAATACGCATTACAGATGCTCCTGTTACAAAATTCAAATCTTTCTTTTGCCCTGTCCATTCTCTAATATCATTAATGATTAAATCATTATACATATTATCAAATATCAAAGACGAAGAACCTGGAATTGCTGTTTCTGGTGCAACAACAAATTGTGTTTCTGGTTTGATATTTTGTAATGCTAATCTTTTGATATCATCATAAATTTCTAATCCATCTTTTTCATACTTTTCTGTATATGGATCTAAATTTGGCTGAATAACTAATGCATGTAATGGCTCGCCTTTTTCTTCGTGCGTGACATACATGATGTAAGATATTCCAATTGGTATAACAATCATCGGAATTACATAAACTCCTAGTTTGTTAACGTATTTGAAATCCTTCTTGTTTATATAGGCGGTGATATAATAAAACGCAATGATATTTACTAACCAAATCCAAAGCGTTCCACCAAAAGTACCTGTAAATTCATACCATTGTACCCATTCGTAAAATTTAGCAAAACCGTTTCCTAAATTAAACCAAGGCCAAGCCAATTCCCAATTTAGATGCATTTTCTCGAAAGACATCCAAACGGCAGGAAGAAAAACTAAGCCATATAAGTTACCAGCTTTTTTCTTCACGAAATGATACAACTGAAAACAAATTGACATCAATAATGAGTTCGCTAAAACTGGTCCTATATAAGAAACCCACGAATTTTGAAATTCTCCATTCGCATCTATTTGTTGTGCAAAGTGCAACCACCAAATTACAATTGCGTTCCAGATTAGGAATGTTAGGTAAGATAACCCAAACACTTTCATCCATTTCTTTTTGTATTGTGCGCGTTGTGTTATCTGATGTTCAGCTAACATTAAGGGAACAAAACCAAAGAATAATAACAGAGGAAAACCATGTGATGGCCATCCACCGGCTAATAATAATCCTGAAGCAATTGCGTAAGCAATATATTTTTTCATGCTACAAATTTATAATATCATCAATTAGTATTTGATGATTTTTATTCTGATAAAATTATTTAATCACAAATGTGTTGATATAATAATTAGAATCAACAACGATTTCAAAAGAATTTTTAAAATTTGAATTCTTTAATTCTTTCCAATCTTTTGTCGGATACAACGTTATATCACTATTTTCTAATCGCAAAGGCATATTAAAACCATCAACTGTATTGTAATACCTATATAAAAATAAGTTACCTTCTTGTTTAATTTCTAAAACAGGAACATCTTTCGTTCTTAAATACTGATTAAAAAAAGCTGTTAAATCTAATCCAGATTCTTTCGAAATATAATCTTCAATCTGTTTTGTTGTTACGGACTGATGATAAAACTCTTTATTCATACCTCGTAAAATCTGACGGAATTTCTCATCGTTATTTAACCAAGTTCTAAATGTATGAATGATGTTAGCTCCTTTATTATAAATATCGCCAGGGCCTTCTTGGTTTACGCCATAAACCCCAATCAAAGGTTTCTCATTTGCAATCGAAGCACGAGTACCTTTTACATAATCACTTCCAGCTTGTTTCCCAAAAAGGTGTTCGGTATGCAAAGCTTCGGAATAAGATGTAAATCCTTCGTGAATCCACATATCTGCTACATCTTTATGCGAAATATTATTACCAAACCATTCGTGACCAGCTTCGTGAATAATGATAAAATCCCATTTTAATCCCCAACCAGTTCCTGATAAATCTCGTCCTAAATATCCGTTCAAATATTTATTTCCGTAAGCGATTCCTGATTGGTGTTCCATTCCTAAATGTGGACTTTCAATCATCTTGAAAGAATCTTCGTAAAATGGATATGGACCGAACCAATATTCAAAACTGTCTAACATTTGTTTCGCTTGCTCGAACTGAGATTTAGCTTTACTAAGATTGTAGTCAATTACATAATAATCAAGATCTAATTTTCCTTTTTCACCAGTATATGAATCTTTAAAATTGACATATTTACCGATGTAAGGAATAATATTATAGTTGTTGATTGGATTAGTAACCTTCCAAAGGTAAGCTGTTTTATTACCAACTTTTTTCTGACTTACTAAGCGACCGTTCCCCACTCCTACCAAATCATTCGGAACAATTATTTCTAACTCTGCTCCAAAATCTGGTTCATCTGCACCATAATCTTTGTTCGGAAACCAAACACTAGCTCCTAAACCTTGACAAGCAACAGACATCCATTCACGTCCTTGCTCATCTTTTACAAAAATCCATCCACCATCCCAAGGTGCATTTTGTGCAACTCTAGGATTACCTTCATATATTAATTCTAATTGATTGTCTTTCTTTTTTAAAGATTTACCCGCATCAATAAAATATACATTTCCTTCTCGTTTTAAATCTTTGATTTTTTTACCATTAATTTTAGCCGAGGAGATTTGCATAGGCTCTTGTAAATCAATTTGCATTAAATCAGATTTACGATCAGCAATAACATCAAAAGAAATTATCGTATTTCCTTTAATCGTTTTCGTTTTAAATTCAGGTTCAACTGAAACTTTATAATGCTTTACGTCCCACCAATTTCTATATTCAGTATTAGAACCTCTTAAAGTATCTTGTCGCGTAAATTCTTGTTTATGATTTAAAATCTGAGCTTGTGATTGAATTGACAATAAACCCAGAACAAGGAGCAATTTCTTCATGATAATTTTTAAAACTTATCAAAAATAAGATTATATATTTGATATTAAGCTATAAATAAACATGATTACAACAGAGTTTAAAGAAAGAATTCAGTACCTAAATAAAAACAAATTAGTTATTGAAGCTTTGTATGAAATAATGGATCAATTTAATCTAAAACATTCTTCATTTACTGGATTTGAATTTAGAGACGAAATCAATCCAAAAGGTTTATTATTAACAGCAGAAGGTTCTGAATCGACAGGAATTAAAATAAAAGTTCCTAAAAATATTTTAGATTTTGATTTAGCATTAGTTGCGAATTTATTGATGCACGAAATGTATCATGTATATCAGCGATCAGGAAAAGAACAAATCGAAGTGCGAGATGAACGCGAATGGCAAGCTTATCATGAAATGATTTTCCACGAGAAATTTCCTCAGATTCCAGTTTTGAGTAATTTTTATATCAAGCAATTCGGTACAAAAGCAATAACTTATTATGACCGCATGTCCGATGATTTAAAATCGAAATATCAACATCAAAAAGAAAATATTGAGCAACTTTTAAAGGAAATTGAAAACAAAGAAATTACAAAAGATGTAAAAAACGATGCTACAATTTCTTGGCAAGATTTTGAGAAAATTGATATGCGTGTCGGTACAATTATAAAAGTGGAAGATTTTCCTGAAGCTCGAAATCCAGCTTACCAATTAACAATAGATTTTGGACCATTAGGTTTAAAAAAGAGTTCGGCACAAATTACTTCACTTTACACCAAAGAAGAATTAATCAATCAACAAATCATCGCGGTGGTTAATTTCCCACCCAAACAAATCGGAAAATTTATGAGCGAATGTTTGGTAATGGGTGTTTATGGTAATGACAAAGATGTAATTCTTTTAAACCCTCAACGTAAAGTAGAAAATGGTTGGAAGATTGGATAAACTTTCAAAAACACACCTTGTCAGTTATATCGTAAAAGCTGACTATTTAGCAACGAATTATTTAAGAAAATTATAGTTTTATGACAAGATGACATTTGATATTTATCTCATGTCATTTTTTTTGCCTTGGCACAAAGATTGTCTATATAGACACGAATTGTGCATACAATCATATAAAAGTAACTATCAAATTTAATTAAAGAAATAAAAAAATAATATGAGCAAAATTATTGGAATTGACTTAGGAACAACGAACTCTTGTGTATCTGTAATGGAAGGTAGCGAGCCAGTAGTTATCCCTAATGCAGAAGGTAAAAGAACTACTCCATCTATCGTAGCTTTCGTTGAAGGAGGTGAAAGAAAAGTTGGAGATTCAGCTAAACGTCAAGCAGTAACTAACCCTACAAAAACTATTTACTCTGTAAAACGTTTTATGGGTGCTAAATATGACGCTTCAGATGCAGAAGCAATGCCATATAAAGTAGTAAAAGGAGACAATGATACACCTCGTGTTGAAATCGATGGTCGTTTATACACTCCACAAGAAATCTCAGCAATGACATTACAAAAAATGAAAAAAACTGCTGAAGATTATTTAGGTCAAGAAGTAACAAGAGCCGTAATTACAGTTCCTGCTTACTTTAATGACGCACAACGTCAAGCAACTAAAGAAGCTGGTGAAATTGCAGGTTTAAAAGTTGAGCGTATCATCAATGAGCCAACTGCTGCTGCATTAGCATACGGATTAGATAAAGCTGATTCTGACAAAAAAATCGCAGTTTACGATTTAGGAGGAGGAACATTCGATATCTCTATCTTAGAATTAGGTGATGGTGTATTTGAAGTATTAGCAACTAACGGAGATACTCGTTTAGGAGGTGATGACTTTGATGATGCTATTATTGATTGGTTAGCTGACGAATTTAAAGCTGCTGAAAACGTAGATTTAAAGAAAGATCCTATGGCTTTACAACGTTTACGTGAGGCTGCTGAAAAAGCTAAAATTGAGTTATCTTCTTCTGCACAAACAGAAATTAACTTACCATATATTACAGCAAACGAAACAGGACCAAAACACTTAGTTCAGTCTTTATCTCGTGCAAAATTTGATCAATTAACTGCTGATTTAGTACGTCGTTCTATGGAACCATGTAAAAAAGCGTTAAGCGATGCTGGTTTATCAATTTCTGATATCGATGAAGTTATCTTAGTTGGTGGATCTACTCGTATCCCAAAAATCCAAGAAGAAGTAGAAAGTTTCTTCGGTAAAAAACCTTCTAAAGGTGTTAACCCAGACGAGGTTGTTGCTGTAGGAGCTGCTATCCAAGGAGGTGTATTAACAGGTGATGTAAAAGACGTATTATTATTAGACGTTACACCATTATCTTTAGGTATCGAAACTTTAGGTGGAGTTTTCACTAAATTAATCGAAGCTAATACAACTATCCCAACTAAAAAGTCTGAGGTTTTCTCTACAGCTGTAGATAATCAACCAGCAGTAACTTTAAGAATTGGTCAAGGAGAGCGTCCATTATTCAACGATAACAAAGAAATCGGACGTTTCGACTTAGTTGATATCCCACCAGCACAAAGAGGTGTTCCACAAATCGAGGTTACATTTGATATTGATGCGAATGGTATCTTAAATGTATCTGCTAAAGATAAAGGAACTGGAAAAGAGCAATCGATCAAAATCGAAGCATCTTCAGGTTTGTCTGACGCTGACATCGAAAGAATGAAAAAAGAAGCTCAGGAAAATGCTGCAAAAGACGAAGAAGCTAAAAATAAAATTGAGAAAATCAATGCTGCTGACTCTTTAATTTTCCAAACTGAAAAACAATTATCTGAGTACGGAGATAAAATTCCAGCTGAGAAAAAACAACCAATCGAAGAAGCATTAACTGAAGTTAAAGCTGCTCACCAAGCACAAGACGTTGCTGCTATTGACGCATCAATGGAAAAATTAAACAACGCTTGGAATGCTGCATCTGAAGAAATGTACGCTGCTATGAACCAAGGGCAACAAGGTGGTGCACAAGCACAACCTGGAGCTGACGCGAAAGCAGATGGTGTTGAAGATGTAGACTTCGAAGAAGTTAAATAATTAGATACATTCTTTTAAATATTATAAAAGCTGTCCAAATTTGGGCAGCTTTTTTTTGTATCGTTTAATTTCTTATTTTTAAGCAATTAAACACTACTAATGAAATTTAAAGCGCTCTTTTTTCTAATCTTATCGTTCTATACATTTGGGCAAAACTTTGACTACAAATCAAATTTTGATTCAATAAATTCAAACATCGCGAAAAAAAATTATGATAATGCCAATCGTTTTATACAACAAACAAAATCGATTGCTTTAAAAGAAAATAAACAACCTGAGTATTTATTAGCTTTTTTTAGAGAAATACATCTCTTAAGATTTAAACAAACTAATCAAGAATTCTTTATCAACAAGGTTTCTGAAACTTTAAACAACGAAATAAAAAAAGCTAATAAAATAGAAAAAGCTATACTTCATCAGTATTATGCAAATTTCTTATTTGATAGAATATATAGTAAACCAATTAAAGAAAATGATCAATCCAATTCGTATACGGATTGGTCAACCGTAAAAAAAATAAAATATATTGATTCGCTGCTGGTAGAATCTATCAAAGATTATAAAACTTTACAAAAAGAACCATCTGAAAAATGGAAGCTGCTTTTTACATCAAATGCTATCGATCAACCTCAACTTGAGGATGTAAAAACAAGTTTTGCTCACTACAATTCATTTACGATTGCTCCAACTTTGTTTCATATTTTGGGTAATATGTATTTAAATGGAATTGACAATCTTTATTCTAATAATATAAATGATGTAGAAAAAAGAAATCAAATCATCAACCATCGCATTACTACTATACAAAATGAACTTGAAATAATTAACCAAAAATCCCCTGAAGCCAAAGCGTATCAATATTATACGAATTTTGGACGAAAAAGAGATGAACTAAATTTTGATGACTTAATTCAAAATCTAAAGAAAATTCCAGCTGATTTTAATGCTCAGATTCTATATCGTACGATTAATAATATCAATTATACGTACAATTATAATCGTGATAAAATTCCAACTGCAATTAAGCAGCTTAATCAAGCAATAGAATTATATCCAAATACAATTTGGACTAAGAATTTAATCGAACTTAAAAAGAAAATTAGCAAACCATCTTTCAATCTTGATTTCCCAACCTCATATACTAAGAATGAATATATTCCTATCACAATTACTTCCGTAAAAACAGATCAACTTTACATCAGAATTTATAAAAACAGTCATCCTTTTGATAAAAAACAAGTTAATTTTTCATACGATACAATAGCTAATCGCTATGAAACTGATGCAAAATTGGTGTATGAAGAAAAGATCAAATTAAAACATTTTGAAGACTATTTAGATCATTCGACTTTATATAAAATTAATCCTTTGGAAGCTGGCGAATATTTTATCGTTGCTAGTAATCATCCTGACTTTGTAAATGATGATGAGACTAAAATTGTAAAAAGTTCAACGATTACTATTTCAGATTGGATTGTAAAAATGTTTGAAATTGATGAAACGAATAATGGTTACAAATACAAAGCTCAAATCATAAATCGAAACACAGGATTACCTTTATTAAATACTAGAATCCAACTCTATAATGATGGCGAGAAAAAGGATTATGATAAAATTAAATCATTAACGACCAATGAAGCGGGAGAATTTTTCTATCAATCAAACGATAATAGCGACAAATATGAGGATTTAGATTATTTGTACTTATATATTCCGAGTTCAAAAGAATTTATTGAATTAATGAATTTGGATGTTGATAATTATAACTACAATTTAGAAAACAATGCTTCTAAAATAAAAAACGCTGTGATATTAACCGATCGAGCGATTTATCGACCAAATCAAGAAGTATTTTTTAAAGCAATTGTATACGAAAAGAATCAAAAAACTGGTAATGTATTAGCTGGTATCGAATTGAAATCAATCTTATTTGATGCCAATCATCAAAAAATTGATAGTATAATTCTTAAAACAAATGAATTTGGTTCTATTAACGGAAAATTCAAGTTACCAGAAGAAACTTTAAATGGAAACTTTAGAATTTCAGTTTTTCATAAAAAAGAAAACATCGGGTATCAATATTTCCAAGTTGAAGAATACAAACGCCCGACTTTTAGAGTGAAATTGAATCAACCCAAAGAAAATTATCAATTGGGTGACACTGCTATTTTTAAAGGTTTTGTAGAATCACTTTCTGGTGCGAGATTAACTAATGTAAAAATTGAGTATGAAATAAAAAGTTCTTTAAGCAACATTAATTTTACCGATCATACCACTACAGATGAAAATGGTGAATTTACAATTACTCAAAAATTAGTAGGAAACCAAAAGTATAACGATCTAAATTTTTACATCAAAGCGATTAATGAAACTGGCGAATCTCAAATCACTTCGTTAAAATATTATTTCAGCGAAAATCCATACCAAATTAACCTTGCTCCAAGTAAATATTACATCAATAAAGATTGGAAAGATATTAACATCAACACTGAGAATTTGAATAAACAATTTACTCCATTAAAGGGACAAATTACAATTTATCAAATTCCTGAACCTGCTGGAATTTATGGAGAACATGAATACGATTTTGATTCGGATTATCATATTTTATCATCAGAAGCAAAGCATAAATATTTCGGGAAATATAATTTAAATGATGAAAATTTAGAGGAAGAAAAACGTTATTGGAAAAATTATAAAATTGTTCAAACCTCATCTTTTGATACTAACGAAAAGAAATTTGTAACTGTCAATCAACCTGAAAAATTATCTAAAGGAAAATATTTAGTTGAAGCAATTTCTATTATAAAAAATGATACAATTAGCGATTTTAAGGTTGTACATATTGCCGAAGATGAATCTTATCGTACGTCATCTAAAGAATTTTTAACCGTTAAATTTTCTAAAAATGATTATAACGTTGGAGATGAATTTAAGTTAGAATTTGAGACCGATTTTAAAGAAAAATCGAATATCTTCTTGTATTTGCAAGAAGAAAATAAATTCATAAAAACTATTGCACTTCCTTTCAAAAATGGTAAAGCAATTTATACAACAAAAATTACAAAGGAACTTGTAAATAATAATTTCAAAATAGATTATTTATTCATCAAAAACAACCAATACAAATCGGGAAATTTAAAAATTCCGATGCAAGTTGCTACGAAAGAACTTGAAATTAAAACAGCAGTTTTTAGAGATAAAATTCAACCCGGAAATCAAGAAACTTGGTCTTTAAAAATTGTTAATCCAAATCAGAAAAATGCAGATGCAGAAGTATTAGCTTCTATGTACGATGCCTCTTTGGATCAATTTAGAAATCATTCATTTTATAAAATCAATTGGAATCGTTGGGCTCAATATCCTTTCCAAGTAAATAATTTTATGACTGATTTATATGACACAAGTAACCTGATTTCAAAATACAAATCAAAATCTTACATTCCTTTACAATTTAATTATCCAGAATTTAAATGGGTAACTTATGAACCATTTCAAGAATTTGGAACAAATTACGATGTTGTAAAACAATCTATTTCTGTTGGTGCAAATACAAAATATGAAGAAAATTTTGAAACTTCAGTTGATCAAATGTTATCAGGTAAAGTTCCTGGAATTGATTTATCAGAAGTTGTCGGTATGGGATATGCTGTTGGAGCAACAAATTCAGTTACCATCCGTGGTGTTTCTTCGATTACTGCCAAAAATCCTTTAATTGTTGTAGATGGCGTAATACAAGAAGATACATTTGATGTATCTAAACTAAATATCACTTCCACAACTTTATTAAAAGATCAATCTGCGACTGCATTATATGGTAGCCGTGGAGCAAATGGTGTTATTGTAATTACAACTGACGGAAAAGCAAATTATAAAATTGATTTATCAACCGTAAAAACTCGAACTAACTTGCAAGAAACCGCTTTCTTCTATCCTACTTTACGTACAGATAAAGCTGGTTTAATTACGTTTGAATTTACTTCTCCTGAAGCGTTGTCCGAATGGAAATTATTAGTTTTTGCACATGACAAAGAATTAAATTCTGGAGTTGGAACTTTTACTACAAAAACGCAAAAAGATTTGATGGTTTCTCCGCATTTGCCTCGATTTTTAAGATCAGGCGACGAGATGGTTATTTCTGCACAAATTCAGAACATTAGCGAAAATGATATTAGTGGTTTAGCTAAAATAGAATTGATCAATCCACAAACAAATGAAGTTATTAACAATTTGTTCAATATTGTGAATAACAAAAAAACATTTGATACAAAATCAAAACAAAATTCTTTGATTGAATGGTCAATTAAAGTTCCTGATAATTTGGAGGATGTTATAATAAAAATTGTTGTGGGAAATAATCAATTTTCTGATGGTGAACAACAAGTTTTACCAATTCTTCCGAATAAAATCGAAATTTCAGAAGCGAATTCCTTCGTGGTTTTGCCAAACGAAGAGAAAGAAATTACGATCAATAATCAGAAAAATAATTTCAAACAAATTAAAATTGATATTGAATCAAATCAGTTGGTACAAGTTTTATCAATTCTTAACAATTTAGCTTTTTATCCTTACGAATGTACAGAGCAAACTACAAGTAAATGGTATGCTTATAAATTGTTAGAACAAATAAAAGCAACGCATCCAGAAGTTGTTACTTATTTACAAGAATTGTTGAAAACTGAAAAAATTGAAACATCATTTGATAATGAAATCAATAAAATAAAATCAAATTGGGTAAATAAAGCGAATTCTCAAAAAGAACAATTAATTCAGATTGCGAAACTATTTGAAGGAAAAAACATTTCGAAAGAAATTAAATCATTGGAAAGTAAAATTGTTAGTAGTCAATTAAAAGATGGAAGTTTCCCTTGGTTTGAAGGTGGTAAAACGAATCACGAAATCACGAAACAAATTTTAATTTACATGGGTCGAATGATTAAAAGTCAACCGAACGAAGTTTCAGATGGATTAAAAAACAGTTTCCAAAAAGGTGTAGAATATTTGATTCAATATAATTTAGATTTACAAAAATCAACAGAAAAAATTAAAAATATTAATCTTTCAAATTATATTGATCTGATTTATATCTATCAATTCAATCCTATTGAAAATCCTAAAATTGCAGAGGTTAAAAAATTATATCAAAAACAATATAATAACATTGAAACTGAAGTTGCTAAAAGTAATTTATCGTTACGAGCAAAAGCAGCAATCGTTACAAAATTTTTAGGTTCTGAAGTGTATGCGAAAAACATTCTTAAAAGTTTGGATGATGAAATGATTGTTGAAAAAGAAAATGGTTCTTATTGGAACGATCCACAACATTATTTTTTAGAAACTCCACTTTCTACACAAGCTGTTTTGGTAGAAGCTTTCTTAGCAAACGGAAAAGAAACACAGAATTTGGTGCAATGGATGTTGTTAAAGCACAAACAGAATGCATGGAACAATACTTTAAGTAACAATTATACCGTTTCAAGTTTATTAAACACTTTAAAATCTGATCAAAAAACTGAACCAAAAGTTGAAATTAAAGGTTTGGAAAACTTAGAAACAACTAAAGTTTTTGGACAAGAAATACTTCAATCAAAAAATATCAACCAAATTCCGGATTCATTCAAAGTAAAAAATAATCAAACGTTCAATTTGTATGGAACTGTTATTACAACACATCAAGTACCTTTTGAAGATGTAAAATCGCATCAAAGTAAATTAAGAATCGAACGAGAGATTTTAATCAAAGAGAAAGAGGTTTGGGTTCCGTTAAATCGAGATATTCGATTAGGTGAAAATTTAAAAATTAAATTAACATTGATTTCAGAAGAAGATGTAAGTTATATTCATCTAAAAGACAATCGTGCAGCAGGATTCGAGCCTGTTTACAAACCCTCTGGATACAAATGGATTGGTGGTACACCACATTATTTTGAAACAAAAGATACTGAAACTAATTTCTTTATCGACTATTTACCAAAAGGATTTCACGTTTTTGAATATGAAGTAAAAGCAAATAATTTAGGCACATATAATGCTGGTATTTCCCAAGCAGAAAGCATGTATAACACAAGTTATAAAACGCATTCAAAAAGTTCTAAAATTACAATTGTAAAATAACTTAAGCGACTCAAGATAGAGTCGCTTATTTTTTACATAATTATTCGATTCATAATCAATACATTTAAAATATCATCTTGTAATACCATCTAAAATCGTTATTTTTGGATTGATTTTAGTATGAATACTAAAACTCAAAACCGTATTTATAAAACATATGAAAAAAATATTCTTAGCAGTTGCTATAATTACAACAATCGTAGCTTGTAAAAATGATAGTAAAGACGAAAAAGTAGTTGGAACAAATGAAGCAGGACAAGAATTAATTATTGATAAAAAAGGCGATACAATTGTAAAAGTAGATGCTGCTGACACTATTGCTAAACCTTTGGAAATAACTGAAAATACTGCAATTCAAAAAAATGAAGATAATACATTTGATTTCAGATATAATTTAGAAAAAGGTAAAACTTACCCGATTACTTTAGCTGTAAAATCTGTAAACACAGCAACTGATGGAACTAAAAGCATCAAGATGACAAACGAAAGTAAAAAAACTATTCAATATACAGTAAAAGATGTAAAAGATGGTATTTATACTTTAGAAGTTGTTTCTAAACAATACAGCGAAAAAATGACTGATCCGGAAGGAAAAACAATGTCTTATGATACAAATGGAGCTAAACCAACAAACAAAGACATTGCATTTTCTTGGAGTATTTACAAAGGAATGATTGGAAAACCTTATACCATGAAGGTGGATCAAAAAGGTAAAGTAATTTCTGTAACTGGATTAGAAAAAATTAGACAGCAAATTGAAGCTTCAGTTAAAAGTCAATTATCTGCTGAAGAGCAAAAATTTATCAGCGAAATGTTGAAAAATTCTTTAAACGATAAAGCTATTTCAGCTCAATTCGAAGAAACGATGAACATTTACCCTGACAAAAAATTAAAATTAAATGAATCTTGGTCTGATACTCAAAACATCAACGAAGGTGGACTGAAAGGTAATTCGAACTTAACTCGTACATTAACAAATGTGGATTCTAAGAACACAAAAATCGCTGTAAAAGGTGGTCAAAAATTAAGTGGATCAGATGCACAACAAGGTATGAAAATGAGTGTGAATATGGATGCAGATGTAACGGGTTCAATCGTGTTAGATACACAATCTGGTTGGATCAATAATGTAAGTTTAACTAAAAAAGAAACGTCGAAACGTACAATGGAAATGAATGGTCAAAAACAAACCATGACTGAAACTGCTATGACAACGACAACCGTAAATTAATAACATGAAAACTATAGTTTGGATCATAATTTTAGGTATTATTTTCCTTTTTGTTTTTCGCTTTGTTCGTAAAATTTTAATGATAAAAAAAGCATTTAAAGATGCGATCAATCAAAGTCAACAATTTGGTGGACAATATCAACAAAATAATACTTACGATACAGGAAACTCAAATCAAAGAAAATCCAATACACCTATTGAACAATCTAAATATAACATTGAGGCAGAAACTGTTGATTTCGAAATAATCGAAGAAAAGAATGAAAAATAATAAGAATTTACTCTACATCTTAGGCTCTTTAATTTTCTTTGCTCTTGTAGCATTGTTTTATTGTGCGCCTGTACTTTCAGGAAAAGCAATTATTCAACCCGACATTATCAACTATCGTGGTAGTGCCGAAGAAATGCTAACTTATCAAGAACAATCAAATGAACATGTGTATTGGTCGAATGCAATGTTTGGTGGTATGCCAACTTACCAAACGGGTGCGCAATACGATTTTGATTTAATCAAAGGCATTGACAAAGTCATTCGATTTTTACCAAGACCTGCAGATTATATTTTCTTATTATTTTCTGGATTTTTTATCCTTGGATTAACTTTGTTCAAGAAATGGAAATACGCTCTAACAGGATCAATTTTCTTTGCTGTAGGTGCATATTTCTTTATCATTATCGCTGCTGGACACAACGCCAAAGTGCATACCATTGCTTACTTTGCGCCTTTAGTGGCTGGTATTTTATTACTTTATAGAAAAAAATACATCGCTGGTTTTGTTTTAACTACCCTATTCATGGGATTACAGTTACAAGCGAACCATATCCAGATGACTTTTTATCTATTCTTAGCAATGATGATTTTTGCAATCGTACAATTTATTTATGATTTCAAAGCAAAAGAATTACCATCTTTTTTCAAGGCGTCTGGTTTAGTAGTTGTTGCAACAATTATTGCTTTGGGATTAAATGCATCACGATTATTAGCTACTTACGAATATTCGAAAGAAACTACGCGTGGAAAATCTGAAATGTCTTTATTAAAATCTAATACAGATGGTTTAGACCACGATTATATTACACAATGGAGTTATGGTAAATTAGAAACCTTAAACTTATTTATTCCAAACTTAATGGGTGGATCATCAATGAGTGCGGAAGACGATTTACAAAACTACTTTGGACAATTACAAACTACTGCGACTGCAGTTGGTGAAGACGAGTTTAATCAACAAGTTTTCCAAGCATTAGCACAACAACCTCGTTCTACATATTGGGGTGAACAACCAGGAACTTCTGGTCCTGCATACCAAGGAGCAATTGTCGTGTTTTTATTTATCCTTGGATTATTTTTAGTTCGTGGTAAATATGCTCAGTACAAATGGTGGTTATTAGGAGCTACAATTTTAAGTATTGTATTAGCTTGGGGTAAAAACTTACAATGGTTAACAGATTTATTTGTTGATTACTTCCCAATGTACGACAAATTCCGAGCTGTATCTTCTATCTTAGTAATTGCAGAATTCACAATGCCTTTACTTGCAATTATTACTTTATATTATTTTATAAAAGACGAAGAATCTGAAGCATTCAAGACAAAAACATTAACTTATGTAGGTGGAGCAACTGTTGCAATTTTAGCAATTTTATATGTTGGAGCTGGATCTATTTTCTCTTTCCAATCCTCATCAGATGCATACACAACAACAGAGTTTTTAAAATTAATTGGAGAAGCTAATCCAAATGCTATTGGTTTTTGGGAATCTATGTTAAGAGATTTAGATCAAGCTTTAATTCAGGATCGTATCGACATGTTCAAAGGTGATACAATCCGTACATTAATTTTCGTATTAGCTACAATTTGTTTATTATATGCATATCAAAAGAAATTCATTAAAAACTCAACTGTAATTGTTTTAGCAATCGGAGCGTTAGCTTTAATTGATGGTTTAACAGTAAACAAACGTTATTTTAATGATGATAATTTTGTTTCGGATTATATCGTAGAAAATCCATTCCCTACAGAATTGTCTGTTAAATTAGAATCTGAAGCTAATACAAATAACAACGTAGCTCAAATTGCATATAAAGTTCCAATGAATTTTGCTTTATCTGAATTAGCGAAACAAGATAAATCACAATACAGAGTTTACAATACAACTCAAAGTACATTTAACGAGGCCGGAACTTCTTTCTTTGTAAATTCTATTGGAGGATATCACGCGGCCAAATTAGGTAAATACCAAGATGTAATTGATTTATATTTCTCTGGAAATCCAGCAGCGAAGCAATACGGAATTAAAGACGAAAGCGGAATGATCAATGTATTAAACATGTTAAACACGAAATACATCGTTCATGGTTCTATGCAAGAACCAAAAATTGAAATGAATCCTACTGCTTTTGGTAATGCATGGTTTGTTGGTGATGTAAAAGTTGTTAATAACGCAAATGAAGAAATTTTAGCTTTAAACGATACATTTTTAGAAGATCAAGTTATCCTAAGAAATGAAGTAGTAAAAACGCTACCTAAAACTATTGCTCAAGATTCTACAGCTGTAATCAAATTAGAGTCGTATACACCAACTAAAATGGTTTACAAAGCTTCTACTAATACAGATCAAATTGCAGTTTTCTCAGAAATTTATTATCCACATGGATGGAAAGCTACAGTTGATGGTAAAGATGTTGAAATTTTAAAAGCAAATTATATTTTACGCGCTTTACCAATTTCCAAAGGAAATCACGAAATTGTATTTACATACGAACCTCAAGTAATTGAAACTGGAAAAACAGTCATGATTGCATCTAATATAATCCTGATCGCTGTTATTTTGGGTGGAATTTTCTTAGGTTATAAGAATTGTAAAAAAGAAAATGATAATTTCAAAAACGAGGACAAATAAGTTGCTTAATTTGAAATGAAAAAAATATTAATTATCACCTATTACTGGCCTCCTGCGGGAGGCCCTGGTGTTCAAAGATGGTTGAAATTTACAAAATATCTTCCTCAATTTGGATACGAACCTCATGTTTATATTCCAGAAAATCCATCTTACCCAATTATCGACGAAACTTTAGCTAAAGACATTAATCCTGAAGTTAAAATTGTTAAAAATAAAATCTGGGAACCTTATCAGCTGGCTGAAAAATTAAATCCAAAAAATAAAGCGTACAAAGGCGGACATTTTGAGAAAAAAGAATCTCAATCGTTCATGTCAAAACTTTCGGTATTTATCCGAGGAAACTTCTTTATTCCAGACGCACGTAAATTTTGGATCAATCCTTCTATTGATTTTCTAAAAGATTATATCCAAAAAGAAAATATCGATACTATTGTAACTTCTGGTCCTCCACACAGCATGCATTTAATTGGTTTAGGTTTAAAAAAATTAAACCCAAATCTAAAATGGATTGCTGATTTTCGTGATCCATGGACGCAAATTAGTTATCATAAAGAATTAAAATTAACTAATTGGGCTGCAAAAAAACACGAAGATTTAGAATTAGAAGTCCTTTCTAATGCAAATTTAGTTTTAGCTACAAGTTATACCGATGGAGATAATTTTAAAAAAATTGGTGCAAAACGAGTTGAAGTTATTACGAATGGTTTTGAGGAAGTAAAACAAGAAACCGAAAAAGACCAAAAGTATTTCCATATTACTTACTCTGGAGGTTTAGAAATGCTTCGTAATCCTATTTCGTTATGGAAAGCGATTCATAACTTAACTAGGACGAATTCGTCGTTTAAAAGCGATTTAAAACTTAATTTCTATGGTTCTTTGGCTGATGATGTAAAACAAACTATTATTGATGAAAATCTAAAATCTAATTTAGTCATTCATGGATATGTTTCGCATCAAGAATCTTTAGATGCAATTAATAAAGCCAACATATTATTATTAACAAATTTTGATAATGTTGCATCAAAAGGAATCATTCCAGGAAAGTTATTTGAATATATGGCCACAGGTAATCCAATTATAGCTGTTGGCCCAAAAGACGCGGATGTTGAAAAGATTTTAAATAAAACAAATGCTGGCGAATATTTCAATCATCAGGAAGTGGATAAAATCCAAAAATTGATTCTAAATATTTATAATCAATGGTTAGCAAATCCAGAAGTAAGATTTAATACGAACGAAAAAGAAGTTCAGGAATTCAATCGTAAAAACTTAACGAAACATTTAGCAAATAATATTCAAACCTTATAATCACAAATCCTTCAATGCGAAGGATTTTTTTATTCCTTATTGTATTTGTATTTTTATCGGCTTAATACATTAAATATGAATAAAAATTTTTACTACTCATTAGGTCTTTTAATGGCACAAACATTCGTTTTTGGACAAGAATACATCTCTTTTGAAGCTCACGAAGGATATACATTAGGATCTTTAAATACTCAAAATAATTGGGAAATTACAGATGATAATCAAGGAAACTTTTTATCTAATCAGATTGTAACAAATGAACAAAAGAAAGATGGAGATAACTCTTATAAAAATGGACATCAAGACGATTACAATCCTCAATGGTTTCCTATTTTCGGAGCGAGTAAAACATTTGATACTCCTTACGATTACAATAATTTCACTATCTCTTATGATATCTTTATAACGCAAAGAAATGGTGCTGATTTCGAGTTTAACTTATACGGAATTGATGCGGAAGCAAATTACGTTCCAGTTGTAGGAATTGGTTTTGAAAATCGTGGTTATGTTTATGTAACGACAAGCGTTGATTACGATTTTGAATATGCAGATGATGCAGCAAACTTTGCTTTAAACACGTGGCATAATGTTAAAATAGAAGTTTCTTCTGAGGAAATTAAATACTATTTTAATAATCAATTAGTATATACTACTGATAATTTCACTCAGACTGAAATTAAAGGAATTACAATGTTACATAATAACTATGGTGGTAGTGCTTACTACGATAATTTCAAAATAAATGATCATTTATCAACTAATGACATTGTAGCTAATCAATTATTAATTACTCCAAATCCAGTTAAAGATCAATTAAATATTAATTTTAACGGTGAAGTTTCTTCAATAGAAATCATGGATTTACTTGGTAGATCAGTGGCTAAACAAGAAAACACAACTATTGATTTAAAACATCTGACTAAAGGTAATTATATAGCTAAAATTACTTTAAAAGATGGAAAAGTAATTACACGAAAATTCATCAAAAAATAATCTTACAGCTATAAAAAAAGGACTCCAAATGGAGTCCTTTTTTATTATCTATAATCTGATTAAGATTAAGCTTCTTCAGTAGCTTCTGGAGTTGCAGGAGTTTCCTCTACAGTCTCAGTTGCTTTCTTACGTCCACGACGTGTTGTAGCTTTCTTCTCAACTTTCGCGTTAGTGTAGATTTCGTTGAAATCAACTAACTCGATCATAGCCATATCAGCAGAGTCACCTAAACGGAAACCAGTCTTGATGATACGAGTGTATCCACCTGGACGGTTAGCGATTTTAGGAGCTACAGTTCTGAATAATTCAGTAACGGCTTCTTTGTTTTGTAAGTATGAGAAAACAACACGACGGTTGTTTGTATCGTCTGTTTTAGACTTTGTTAATAAAGGCTCGATATACGTTTGTAACGCTTTAGCCTTTGCTACTGTAGTGTTGATACGTTTGTGAGTAATCAACGATATAGCTAAATTAGATAATAACGCTCTTCTGTGAGAAGCTGTTCTACCTAAATGGTTAAATTTTTTTCCGTGTCTCATTGTAATAAAATTATTCTACGTCTAACTTATATTTTGCGATGTCCATACCAAAGTTTAAACCTTTGCTGTCCACCAATTCTTCTAATTCAGTAAGTGATTTCTTACCGAAGTTTCTGAATTTCATTAAGTCAGATTTTGCGAAAGAAACTAATTCGCCTAATGTTTCAACTTCAGCTGCTTTTAAACAATTTAATGCTCTTACTGATAAGTCCATATCTACCAATTTCGTTTTTAATAATTGGCGCATATGTAATGCTTCTTCATCGTAAGTCTCACCAGATGCTACTTCTTCTGCTTCAAGAGTGATTCTTTCATCAGAGAATAACATAAAGTGGTGAATTAAGATTTTAGCTGTTTCAGTTAAAGCATCTTGTGGAGTTATAGAACCATCTGTAGTAATTTCTAAAACTAATTTTTCATAATCAGTTTTTTGTTCTACACGATAGTTTTCAATTGCATATTTTACATTCTTTATAGGAGTGTAAATTGAATCGATTGCTATAGTACCAATTGGCGCAGAAGCCTTTTTATTCTCTTCAGCTGGTACGTATCCTCTACCTTTCTCAATTGTGAAAGTGATAGTCAAGTTCACTTTTGAATCTAAGTTAGCGATTACTAATTCAGGGTTTAATACTTGGAATCCCGAGATAAACTTACCTAAATCACCTGCTGTTAATTGATCTTGCCCTGAGATAGTAGCAGTTACAGTTTCAGCATCTGATTCATCAATTTGTTTCTTAAAACGAACCTTTTTCAGATTTAAAATGATCTCTGTAACATCTTCCACTACTCCTGGAATTGTTGAAAATTCGTGCTCTACTCCTTCAATTTTAATTGAAGTAATTGCGAAACCTTCTAATGAAGAAAGTAATACTCTACGAAGAGCATTTCCAACAGTAATCCCGTATCCTGGCTCTAATGGACGGAATTCAAATTGTCCAAAGTTAGAATCAGATTCTACTAAGATTACCTTGTCAGGTTTGATGAAATTTAAAATAGTCATTTTATTAGTCTGATTTTAAGGTTTATTTAGAATATAACTCGACGATTAATTGCTCTTTAATATCTTCTGGGATTTGAACTCTTTCTGGAGCTTTTGTGAAAGTTCCTGATAATTGCTCATCATTCCAAACTAACCAATCATATTCTTTACGTGCGTGTAAAGAGTTAGTGATAGGAGTTAAAGATTTAGATTTTTCTCTAACTGCAATAACATCACCAGCTTTTAATTGGTAAGATGGTATATTTACAACTTCACCGTTAACAGTAACGTGTTTGTGAGAAACTAATTGACGAGCGAAAGCACGAGAATTAGCAATACCTAAACGGTAAACTACATTGTCTAAACGAGACTCACATAATTGTAATAAAACATCACCTGTAATACCTTTAGATGCATTTGCTTTCTTGTATAAGTTAGCGAATTGACGCTCTAAGATACCGTATGTATATTTAGCTTTTTGTTTTTCTGCTAATTGGATAGCATACTCAGATTTTTTAGCTCTTCTTTTGTTTGGCCCGTGTTGCCCTGGAGCGTATTTCTTTTTCTCAAAAGATTTATCATCTCCGAAAATTGGTTGTCCAAATTTTCTTGCAATTTTAGTTTTTGGTCCTGTATATCTTGCCATGATTTTTTACTATTAAAATTAAATGTTTAAATAAAGAAAAATAAATTATACTCTTCTCTTTTTAGGAGGACGACATCCATTGTGTGGTAATGGAGTAACGTCAACGATTTCAGAAACTTCAATCCCTCCGTTGTGAATAGTTCTAATAGCAGACTCACGACCTTGACCTGGTCCTTTAACAAATACCTTAACTCTTCTTAAACCTGCTTCGTATGCTACTGTTGCAGCATCTTGAGCAGCTACTTGAGCAGCGTATGGAGTGTTCTTTTTAGAACCACGGAATCCCATTTTACCTGCAGAAGACCAAGAGATTACTTCACCGTTTTTGTTAGTTAATGTAACAATAACATTGTTGAACGATGCTTGAATATGAGCTTGTCCAGTAGCTTCAACAACTACTTTTCTTTTCTTAACTACTTTTTGATTTTTTGCCATGATCTACTTATTATTTAGTGGCTTTTTTCTTGTTAGCAACTGTTTTCTTTTTACCTTTTCTTGTACGTGAGTTGTTTTTAGTTCTTTGACCACGTAAAGGTAAACCTAATCTGTGACGAATACCTCTTTGACATCCGATGTCCATTAAACGTTTGATGTTTAATTGGATTTCTGAACGTAATTCCCCTTCAACTTTAACGTTGTCGTTGATTGACGTACGGATACCATTGATTTCCTCGTCAGTCCATTCGCTAACTTTTGTATCTTCTGAGATATTATTCTCAGCTAAAATTTTAGAAGCTGTACTTCTACCAATACCGTAAATGTATGTAAGTCCGATTACCCCTCTTTTGTTTTTAGGTAAATCTACACCTGAAATTCTTGCCATAATTCTAAATAATTAACCTTGTCTTTGTTTAAACTTAGGATTCTTTTTGTTGATCACATACAAACGTCCTTTACGACGTACAATTTTACAGTCAGCGCTTCTCTTTTTAATGGAT
The DNA here is from genome assembly GCF_017948305.1 of Faecalibacter bovis. Classification (NCBI taxonomy): domain Bacteria; kingdom Pseudomonadati; phylum Bacteroidota; class Flavobacteriia; order Flavobacteriales; family Weeksellaceae; genus Faecalibacter; species Faecalibacter bovis. The sequence continues at coordinate 1,521,131 of NZ_CP072842.1, read as the reverse complement.
GCTCTAATTTTCATCTTTATAAAATTTATCTATAATCCGATAGAGCTAATATCGCCTATTAACTCTATCTCCAGTCATTATTAATATCTTTAATTTATTAGTAACGATATGAAATGCGCCCTTTACTTAAATCATACGGAGACATCTCGATTTTCACTCGGTCTCCTGGTAATAATTTAATATAGTGCATACGCATCTTACCAGAAATATTACATGTCACGACATGCCCATTTTCTAATTCAACACGGAACATTGCATTTGACAATGATTCTGTAATAGTTCCGTCTTGTTCTATATGTTTTGTTTTAGCCATTTTTTATATAAATTAAGCCATATCACTTGACGTTCTACCTGATGACATTAATCCATCGTAGCGACGATTTAATAAATATGTATTGATTTGTTGCACAGTATCAAGAATAACACCAACCATAATTAACATTGATGTACCTCCGAAGAACATAGCTAAATTTTGATCAACACCTAATAATTTTACGATCGCTGGTAAAACAGCAAGCAAAGTTAATAAAATTGCTCCAGGTAACGTAATTTTTGATAAAATTTCATCTAAAAAATCTGCAGTTTCTTTACCTGGGCGGATTCCTGGGATAATTCCCCCGTTACGTTTAAGGTCTTCAGCCATTTGGTTTACAGGAATTGTAATCGCTGTATAGAAATATGTGAAGATAATAATTAAGAATCCGAAGATTAAATTATACTCTAACGTAAATGGATCTGCCATTTTGGTAAAAAATTGTTTTAGTGCACTGTCGTCCTCTAAAACATAACTTGCTAGCGTACCAGGTAAAAACATAATTGCTTGTGCAAAGATAATAGGCATTACACCAGCAGCATTCACTTTTAAAGGAATGTAAGAACGTACAGAATCTGTAACAGATCTCATATACGAACTACTTGATGTTTGAGCTCTTCTTACGTATTGTACAGGTACTTTACGCACAGCTGCAACAATCATAATACATAATGCAATAACAATGATTAAACCTAACATTTCTAACAAGAAGAAGATTCCTCCACTTGCATCAGTTTCGAATGCATTTAAAATAGCACGAGGTAAATCAGCTAAGATACCAACCATAATTAAGATTGAAATCCCGTTACCAATTCCCTTGTCTGTAATTTTTTCTCCCATCCACATCGAAAAGACTGTTCCTGTAATTAAAATGATTACTGAAGGAAACCAGAACCAAAAGTTCGATGGTGGAACTAAATAAAATGCATACTGTGATGAAGGGTCATAAGGTAAAATTTGCGATGTAACTAATGTTAGATAAGCTGGTGCCTGTACTAAACAGATCCCGATTGTTAACCAACGAGTAATTTGATTTACTTTGTTTCTACCGCTTTCCCCCTCTTTTTGTAGTTTTTGTATATAAGGTACAGCTAATCCCATTAATTGCACTACAATTGATGCAGAGATATATGGCATTATACCTAACGCCAAAACGGAAGCTCTACTAAAAGAACCTCCGGTAAAAGAGTTTAATAATCCTAAAATTCCAGAACTTGCACTTGCTTGGTCTGCAACATAACGATTTACTTCGTTAATATCGACACCTGGAAGCGGAATATAAGAACCAAATCTATAAACCAGAATTAAAAGAAAAGTTAATAATAACTTTTCCTTTAATTCTTTTATGCTCCAGATATTTTTTATGGTCTGAATAAACCCTTTCATCTATAAAAAAATATTACTTAGCGTTAATTAATTCAACTTTACCACCAACTTTCTCAATAGCTTCTTGAGCTGTTTGAGTAAATTTATCAGCAGTAATAGTAACAGCAGCAGTTAATTCACCACGACCTAAGATTTTAACTAAGTCGTTTTTGTGAGCTAATCCTAACTCTACTAAAGTTTCTTTGTTTAATGTATCCGTAATTTTGTTGTTATCAACTAAAGTTTGGATAGTATCTAAATTGATTCCTTTGTACTCAACACGGTTGATGTTTTTGAAACCAAATTTTGGTAAACGTCTTTGTAAAGGCATTTGTCCACCCTCGAATCCGATTTTTCTTGAATAACCAGAACGAGATTTAGCACCTTTGTGTCCACGACCTGCAGTTAAACCGTTTCCACTACCTTCACCTCTACCTTTACGGAATTTATTTTTTACTGAACCAGCTGCTGGTTTTAAATTACTTAAATTCATTTTTAAAAATGTTTTAAAAGGTTAAAGCGATTAAGCTCTTTCTACAACTACTAAGTGTTGAATTTTACGGATCATCCCTTCAATTTGAGGTGTAGATTCGTGTTCAACTACTTGATTCAACTTCTTTAATCCTAAAGCTACTAAAGTTGCTTTTTGTGATTTATCACGGTTGATAGCACTACGTGTTTGTTTTACTCTTACTTTCATGATAATAATTATTGACCGTTGAACACTTTACTTACAGAAATACCTCTTTGACGAGCGATAGTTTCAGCTGAACGTAAACTTAATAAAGTACGCATAGATGCTTTAACCGCATTGTGAGGGTTAGAAGAACCTTTAGATTTAGATAATACATCTTTAACACCTACTGATTCTAATACCGCACGTACAGTTCCACCTGCAATTACCCCAGTACCTTTTGCTGCTGGACGGATGAATACTTGCGCACCACCGAAACGAGCTTCTTGTTCGTGAGGGATTGTGTTACCTGCTAATGGAATACGTACTAAGTTTTTCTTAGCGTCTTCGATTGCTTTAGCGATAGCTGAAGCTACATCTTTAGATTTACCTAAACCGTAACCTACTACTCCGTTACCATCTCCTACAACTACGATTGCAGAGAAACCAAATGCTCTACCTCCTTTTGTTACTTTAGTAACACGTTGAACTCCAACTAAACGATCTTTTAAATCTAAACCTGTTGGTTTTACTCTTTCTACGTTTTTAAATCCTAACATAATTTCTTTTCTTTTTTTAGAATTTTAAACCACCTTCTCTAGCACCTTCAGCTAAAGCTTTGATTCTACCATGATATACGAAACCGTTACGATCAAAAACAACAGTTTCAATTCCTTTAGCGATTGCTTTCGCAGCTAAAGCTTTACCAACAGTTGTTGATTGTTCAGTTTTTGCTCCTTCAACACCTGCTTCACGAGATGAAGCTGAAGCTAAAGTTACACCTGAGTTATCGTCGATGATTTGAGCGTAAATTTCTTTGTTTGAACGGTAAACTGATAAACGAGGTTTTTCAGCTGTACCAAAAATATTACGACGAACGCGTCTTTTTATTTTTTGTCTTTTTTCTGTCTTAGATAATGCCATTTTTCAATGATTTTTATGCAGATTTACCTGCTTTTCTTCTAATAATTTCTCCTACGAACTTGATACCTTTTCCTTTGTATGGTTCTGGCTTACGGAAACCTCTAATTTTCGCAACGATCATACCTAATAATTGGTTGTCGTGAGAAGATAATGTAATGATTGGGTTTTTACCTTTTTCAGTTAAAGTTTCAACTTTTACTTCAGCAGGAATTTCCATTAAGATGTTGTGAGAGAAACCTAAAGATAAATCTAATTTCTGACCTTGGTTTGATGCTCTGTATCCAACCCCTACTAATTCTAATTGTTTTTTGAATCCTTCAGTTACACCGATAATCATGTTATTGATTAATGCGCGGTATAATCCGTGTAAAGATCTATCTTCTTTAGAATCAGATGGACGAACTACTGATAAAACTCCTTCCTCGATAGTAACTTCGAATCCTTGTTTTAAAGTTTGAGTCATCTCAATATTGTTTCCTTTTACAGTTACAACATTGTTAGCAAATTCTACAGTTGCAGAAGTTGGGATATTTATTGTTGCTTTTCCTATTCTTGACATAATTACTTGCTTTTAAATATTAGTAAACAAAACATAATACCTCACCACCTACATTCTCTTGACGAGCTTGTTTGTCAGTCATTACTCCTTTAGAAGTAGAAACAATAGCAATACCTAAACCGTTTAATACACGAGGTAATTCTTTTGCTCCTGCGTACTGACGTAAACCTGGAGTAGAAGCTCTCTTGATTTTACGAATAGCTGGCTCTTTAGATACTTTGTCGTACTTTAAAGCGATTTTGATTGTTCCTTGAGGTTGATCTTGTCCTTCAAATTTGTAGTTTAAGATGTAACCTTGTTCAAATAAGATCTTAGTGATCTCTTTTTTAATTTTTGATGCTGGGATTTCAACAACTTTGTGTCCCGCCATCATTGCATTTCTAACACGAGTTAGAAAATCTGAAATTGGATCTGTATACATAAAATAATTCTATAGTATAGAGCTTAAAGCCCTACTTTTAAAATTAAACTTGACCAAAATGCACTATGCATTTGGGTTGCAAATATATATCTTTTTTTTAAATAAAACTATATCAACCAATAAAATAATTATTTTGGTTTGTAGTAACCGTTTTACAGTCAAAAAAATACAAAACTGTATAAATAAAAAAATCCTTACTCTTGCGAGTAAGGATTTATATTTATAAAACTATTGGTAGATTACCAAGAAGCTTTTTTAACACCTGGGATTAACCCTTCGTTAGCCATCTCACGGAAAGTTACACGAGAGATCCCGAAAGTTCTCATGTATCCTCTTGGACGTCCAGTTAATTTACAACGGTTGTGTAAACGTACTGGTGAAGCGTTTTTAGGTAATTTTTGTAAAGCATCGTAGTCACCAGCTTCTAATAAAGCTTGACGTTTAGCAGCATATTTAGCTACCAATGCCTCTCTTTTGCGCTCACGCGCTTTCATTGATTCTTTAGCCATAGCTTAATTTTCTTTAGTAAATGGTAAACCGAACTTAGTTAATAAAGATTTAGCTTCCTTATCTGTGTTAGCAGATGTTACGAAAGTAATATCTAAACCTTGAATTTTCTTGATTTTATCAATATTAATCTCAGGGAAGATGATTTGTTCTTTGATACCTAAGTTATAGTTACCTCTACCATCAAAACCTGTAGCTGAAATACCGCTAAAGTCACGTACACGAGGTAAAGATGCTGAAACTAAACGCTCTAAAAATTCGTACATTTTCTCACCACGTAAAGTAACTTTTGCCCCAATTGGCATTCCTTTACGTAATTTGAAAGCTGCCTCATCTTTCTTAGAGATAGTTCCAACTGCTTTTTGACCTGTGATTAATTCTAACTCTTCGATAGCGTAATCAACGATTTTTTTATCAGCTGTTGCAGCACCTAAACCTTGAGATAAAACAATTTTCTCTAATTTAGGAACTTGCATAATAGATTTGTATCCAAACTCTTCCATTAAAGCAGATACAATCTCTTCTTTATATTTAACCTGCGGACGAGGTGTGTATTTAGTTGTACTCATGATTAGATAGCTTTACCTGATTTTTTAGCAATTCTTACTTTTTTATCACCTTCAACTTTGACAGCAACTTTCGTTGGTTTTCCAGTTTCTGGATCAACTAAAGCCAATTTACATAAATAGATTTGAGCTTCTTTCTCTACAACTCCACCTTGTGGATTTTGTGCGCTTGGCTTTACACGTTTTTTTGCAATATTAACCCCTTCAACGATAGCTTTAGCTTTGTCAGGGAATACGCGTAACACAGTACCAGTTTGTCCTTTAGAAGAACCTGATAATACGACTACTTTGTCTCCTTTTTTAATTTTTAACTTTGCCATGTTGTTATATTATAATACCTCTGGGGCTAATGATACAATTTTCATATACTCTTTATCACGTAATTCACGAGCTACTGGACCGAATACACGAGTACCACGCATCTCACCTTGAGTATTTAATAATACACAAGCATTATCGTCGAAACGGATATATGAACCGTCTTTTCTACGAACTTCTTTCTTAGTTCTAACTACAACAGCTTTAGATACAGCACCCTTCTTAACGTTTCCGTTTGGAGTTGCATCTTTAATAGCAACTACGATTTTGTCACCAACTGATGCGTATCTTCTCTTAGTACCACCTAAAACGCGGATTACTAATGCTTCACGAGCTCCTGTGTTATCTGCAACTTTTAATCTAGATTCTTGTTGTAACATAACTTATATTATTTAGCTCTTTCAATAATTTCTACTAATCTCCATCTTTTGTTTTTAGACAAAGGACGAGTTTCCATGATACGCACAGTGTCACCTTCGTTACACTCGTTAGATTCGTCGTGCGCTGTATATTTTTTCGTTTTTACAACGAATTTCCCATAGAATGGGTGCTTTTGCTTTTTAGTTTCAGCTACTACAATGGTTTTATCCATTTTGTTTGAAGTAACTAAACCAATTCTTTCTTTTCTTAAATTTCTTTCCATCAGTTACAGATTACTGTTATGATTGTTTTTCGTTTAATACAGTTTGAAGACGTGCAATTGTTCTGCGTAAGTCTCTAATACCGATTGGATTTCCTACAGGAGAAACTGCGTTTGTTAATTTTAACGAATCGTAGTTTGCTTGTTCTTCAGCTAATTTAGCTTTAATCTCCTCTACGCTTAGATTTCTGATATCTGCTGCTTTCATTTTTTCTTAATTTTTTTTAATTAATTAATTTTGGAAATCACGTGCAACGATAAACTTAGTCTTAACAGGTAATTTCTGAGCCGCTAAACGCAATGCTTCAGTAGCAACCTCTAATGGCACACCTCCTACTTCGAAAATAATACGTCCTGGTTGAACTGGAGCTACCCAATATTCTGGAGCACCTTTACCTTTACCCATACGTACCTCTGCTGGTTTCTTAGTAATTGGTTTATCTGGAAATATTTTAATCCATAATTGACCCTCTCTCTTCATGAAACGAGTAGCTGCAATACGAGCTGCCTCGATTTGACGAGCTGTAATAAACGCTTCGTCTAAAGATTTGATCCCGAAAGTCCCGTAAGCTAATTCTGTTCCTCTGTGAGAAACACCTTTCATCTTACCTTTTTGGGTTTTTCTAAATTTTACTCTTCTCGGTGATAACATATCTACTTAATTCTTTATGTTAGTTTAAAACTAAATTATCGCTTTCTATTATTAGATCTTTCACCTCCTTTTCTGTTGTCAGATTTCTTTTGTTTCTTTTGTAATCCAACTAATGGAGATAATTCTCTCTTACCATATACCTCTCCTTTCATGATCCACACTTTGATCCCTAAACGACCGTAAGTTGTGTGAGCTTCTGAAATGTGGTAGTCAATATCTGCACGGAATGTAGATAAAGGAATACGTCCATCTTTGTAAGTTTCAGAACGTGCCATTTCAGCTCCGTTTAAACGTCCAGAGATTTGAACTTTGATACCTTCAGCGTTCATTCTCATTGCAGAAGTGATTGCCATTTTAATTGCACGACGGTAAGAAATACGATTCTCAATTTGACGAGCGATACTATCACCTACTAAGATTGCATCTAATTCTGGTCTCTTAATTTCGAAGATATTAATTTGAACCTCTTTACCAGTGATTTTCTTTAACTCTTCTTTTAATTTATCAACCTCTTGTCCACCTTTACCAATAATGATACCTGGACGAGCAGTAGTTACAGTTACAGTAACTAATTTTAAAGTACGATCAATGTAAATACGAGAAACTCCGGCTTTAGATAAACGTGCTCTTAAGTAAGTACGAATTTTCGCATCTTCAGCAATTTTATCACCATAGTCGTTTCCACCGTACCAGTTAGAATCCCATCCTCTGATGATTCCTAAACGATTTCCGATTGGATTAGTCTTTTGTCCCATATTCTTAATCTTGTACTTTTTGTTTATCTTCCTTAGTTCCTAAAACCAAAGTTACGTGGTTTGAACGTTTTCTGATTCTGTGTGCTCTACCTTGAGGTGCAGTACGAATTCTTTTTAATTGGCGTGCACTATCAACAGAGATAGTTTTTACATATAAACCAGCTTCTTCAATATCAGCTCCTTCGTTTTTAACTTGCCAGTTAGCGATTGCGCTTAATAACAATTTCTCTAAACGGATAGATGCGTGATTTTTAGTGTATTTTAAAATACCTAAAGCTTTTTGAATTTCAACCCCACGGATGATATCAGTAACTAATCTCATCTTACGAGGAGATGTAGGAACATTATTTAATTTCGCAGAAGCTATTTCTTTTTTAGCTTCTTTGATTTTTTCATTACTTAATCTCTTTCTAGATCCCATGGCCTTTTACTATTTTTTTCCTTTGTTTTTAGCTCCGGCATGACCTCTAAAAGTACGTGTTGGAGCGAACTCACCTAATTTATGACCTACCATATTCTCAGTAACAAAAACTGGAATAAATTGTTTCCCGTTGTGAACTGCGATCGTTTGACCTACGAAATCTGGAGAAATCATTGATGCTCTCGACCAAGTTTTGATAACGTTTTTGCTTCCTGATTCAACATTAGCAAGAACTTTCTTTTCTAATTTATAGTGGATGAATGGTCCTTTTTTTAATGAACGTGCCATAAATTATTTTTTTCTTCTTTCAACAATATATTTGTTAGACGCTTTTTTCTTGTCGCGAGTTTTGTAACCTTTCGCTGGAATTCCGTTACGAGAACGAGGAATACCTCCTGTCGCACGACCTTCACCACCACCCATTGGGTGATCTACTGGGTTCATAACCATTGGACGAGTTCTTGGACGACGACCTTGCCATCTAGAACGTCCCGCTTTACCAGAAACTTCTAACTGATGATCTGTGTTAGATACAACACCTACTGTTGCTTTACACTCCACTAAAATCATTCTCACTTCACCACTTGGTAACTTAACGATAGCATATTTACCATCACGTGCAACTAATTGCGCATAAGTACCAGCACTACGTGCCATAACAGCTCCTTGTCCTGGACGTAACTCAATACAAGAGATTACAGTTCCTAAAGGAATGTTTTTTAATTTCATTGCGTTACCTACCTCTGGCTCTGCAGAATCAGCTGAAACAATTACTTGTCCTGCTTTTAATCCGTTTTGCGCGATAATGTAACGTTTTTCACCATCCTCGTAAGATAATAAAGCGATGAATGCAGTTCTGTTTGGATCGTATTGTACAGATTCTACAGTTGCAGCACCTTCTTTATCACGTTTGAAATCGATGATACGGTATTTTTGTTTGTGTCCACCACCGATATAACGCATTGTCATTTTACCAGTGTTGTTACGTCCACCCGATTTAGATTTTCCTTCTAATAATGTTTTCTCAGGCTTAGCGTTTTTATCAACAGCTGCGAAATCATTAACGACTCTAAAACGTTGTCCTGGGGTGATAGGTTTTAATTTTCTTACTGACATTTTTTAATTCTTAAATTATCCGAACAACTCAATTTCTTGACCTTCAGCTAAGCTAACGATCGCTTTTTTCAATTTATTTGTTTTTCCAGTTTGAAAACCTGTTTTAGTGTAACGAGTTTTCACTTTTGGAGCAGAAACTAAAGTACTAACTGAAACTACATTCACACCGTAAGCTGCTTCAATAGCTTTTTTGATTTCAATCTTGTTAGCTTTTGTATCTACATAAAACGAATATTGCCCTAATACTTCACTGTTATTAGTAGCTTTTTCTGAAATTACTGGTTTAATTAATACTCCCATTTTTCGTTTTATTTACTTAAATTTTCTTGTACAGACGCTAAAGAACCTTCTAAAAATACAATTTCAGAAGCGTTGATTAAATCGAAAACATTTAATTCAGAAGTAGTTACAACTTTAGTTCTTTGTAAATTGCGAGATGACAAATATACATTATTATTTGCTTCACCCATTACGAATAAAGATTTTTTACCTTCTAATCCTAAGTTAGATAAGATAGATTTGAATTCTTTAGTCTTAGGCGCTTCGAATGTAAAGTTTTCAACAACTTTAATTTCGTTATCAGCTAATTTCTGAGATAATACAGATTTTTTAGCTAATCTCTTTTGAGCTTTGTTTAACTTGAAAGAGTAGTTTCTTGGACGTGGTCCGAAAACTCTACCTCCTCCACGGAAAACAGGAGATTTGATAGATCCCGCACGTGCAGTACCAGTACCTTTTTGTTTTTTGATTTTACGAGTAGATCCCGCAATTTCAGCTCTTTCTTTTGCTTTGTGAGTTCCTTGACGTTGAGCAGCTAAGTATTGCTTAACTTCTAAATACACAGTATGTGCAGATGGCTCAATTCCAAAAACTGTCTCGTCTAAAGAAACTGTTCTTCCAGTCTCTTGACCGTTTATGTTTAATACTACTACTTCCATTACTTGAATCTTCTAACGATTACGTATGAACTTTTTGGACCTGGGATAGCACCTTTAACAATTAAAAGGTTTTGTTCCGTATCCACTTTTAAAACTTGTAAGTTCTGAACAGTAACTTGTTTACCACCCATTCTTCCAGCCATACGCATTCCTTTGAATACACGAGAAGGATCAGAACCAGCACCGATAGAACCTGGAGCTCTTAAACGGTTATGTTGACCGTGTGTAGCTTGACCTACTCCACCGAAACCATGACGTTTAACAACACCTTGGAAACCTTTACCTTTAGAAGTACCTGTAACACTTACAAATTCCCCTTCGTTGATTAAATCAACTCCTACAACATCTCCTAAGTTTAAAGACTCAACCCATTCGTTCCCGTAAAACTCAACTAACTTACGTTTTGGAGTTGTACCAGCTTTCTTGAAGTGACCTTTTAAAGCATTAGTCGTGTTTTTTTCTTTTGCGTCATCGAAACCAAGTTGAGCAGAAACATACCCATCTTTCTCTAAGGTTCTGACTTGAGTAACCACACATGGTCCAGCTTGTACGATAGTCACAGGAATGTTTTTCCCGTTCTCATCAAATAAACTAGTCATAGCGATCTTTTTACCAATGATACCTGACATTTGATTAATTTATGTTATTATTTATTAAATATTTTAGAGAATGTAGTCTTCCGACTACTAGAGACCTTCCCTGAAATCAGTTTGCAAATGTATGAATTATTTCACAAATCACAAATAAATTGCTAAATATTTTTAAATCAGTGATTTTACTAAGTAAGAAACCTGATTTTAAAACAAATAAAAAAACCTCGAGATGTGCACTTCTCGAGGTTTATAATATATTTTAATTAATGTGCAATTAACTACACTTTAATTTCAACTTCAACACCACTAGGTAATTCTAACTTCATTAATGCATCAACAGTTTTTGCAGATGAAGAGTAGATGTCTAATAATCTTTTGTGAGCTGATAATTGAAATTGCTCACGAGATTTTTTGTTTACGTGTGGAGATCTTAAAACTGTAAAGATTCTTTTGTGAGTTGGTAATGGAATTGGCCCATTAACAACAGCTCCTGTAGCTTTAACAGTTTTTACGATTTTTTCAGCTGATTTGTCAACTAAAGAATAATCGTAAGATTTTAATTTTATTCTGATTTTTTGACTCATTTCTTAATTTAATTAAGCGTTACCTTTTGCTTTAGCGATTACAGCTTCAGACACGTTTGAAGGTGCTGGAGCGTAGTGATCGAATTCCATAGTCGATGTAGCACGACCAGAAGATAAAGTACGTAAAGAAGTTACATACCCGAACATCTCTGCTAATGGTACCATAGCTTTAATAACTTTTGCGTTATTTCTATCGTCCATACCAGAAACTTGTCCACGTCTTCTGTTTAAGTCACCTACGATATCTCCCATGTTCTCCTCTGGAGTTAAAACCTCTAACTTCATGATAGGCTCTAAAATTTGAGCACCAGCAGCTTTAGCAGCAGCTTTGTAACCCATTTGAGCAGCTAACTCGAAAGATAATTGGTCAGAATCCACAGGGTGGAAAGATCCATCTTTTAAAATAACTTTTAATGAATCCATTTCGAAACCTGCTAAAGGTCCGTTTTTCATCGCAGCTTTAAATCCTTTCTCAATTGAAGGTACAAATTCTTTAGGAACGTTACCACCTTTAATTTCAGAAATGAATTCTAATCCTGTTTTACCTTCATCTGCTGGTCCCATTTCGAAAACGATATCAGCAAATTTACCACGTCCACCAGATTGTTTTTTGTAAACCTCACGGTGGTTAGCTGGTCTTGAGAATGACTCTTTGTATTCTACTTGAGGCTCACCTTGATTAACTTCAACTTTGAATTCACGTTTTAAACGGTCAACGATGATATCTAAGTGTAACTCACCCATACCAGAAATAACTGTTTGACCTGAAGCCTCATCAGTTTTTACTTGGAATGTTGGATCTTCTTCAGCTAATTTAGCTAAAGCCATACCTAATTTATCAACGTCTGCTTTAGTTTTAGGCTCAACCGCGATACCAATTACTGGATCTGGGAAGTCCATAGACTCTAATACGATAGGTGCTTTTTCATCACATAAAGTATCTCCTGTTTTGATATCTTTAAATCCTACTGCAGCTCCAATATCACCAGCTTCGATACGATCGATTGGCTCTTGTTTGTTCGCGTGCATTTGGAAGATACGTGAAATACGCTCTTTGTTACCAGAACGAGTATTTAACACATAAGAACCTGCGTCTAAACCTCCTGAGTAAGCACGGAAGAATGCTAAACGACCTACGAATGGGTCAGTAGCAATTTTAAATGCTAATGCTGAGAATGGCTCATCAACTGAAGGCTTTCTTGAAGTAGGCTCGTCAGTTTTTGGGTCAGTTCCTGGAATCGCTTCTTTGTCCATTGGAGATGGTAAGTAACGACATACAGCATCTAACATGAATTGTACACCTTTGTTTTTGAACGAAGATCCACAAGTCATTGGGATGATAGACATATCTAATGTTGCAGCACGTAAAGCAGCGTGAATTTCTTCTTCAGTAATAGAGTTTTCGTCCTCCATGTACTTCTCTAATAAATTCTCGTCGTATGCAGCAACTTCTTCGATTAATTGACCACGGTATTGTTTTACATCATCAACCATATCAGCTGGGATTTCAACAACGTCGAAAGTCGAACCATAATTATCATCATGCCATACAATAGCACGGTTTTTAATTAAATCTACAACCCCTTTAAAGTCAGCTTCTTCACCAATTGGTAAAACGATAGGAACAGCGTTTGATCCTAACATTTCACGTACTTGACGACAAACATTTAAGAAGTCAGATCCTTGACGGTCCATTTTATTAACGAATCCTAAACGAGGAACTTTATAGTTATCAGCTAAACGCCAGTTTGTTTCAGACTGAGGCTCAACTCCATCAACTGCTGAGAATAAGAAAACTAAACCATCTAAAACACGTAAAGAACGGTTTACCTCTACTGTAAAGTCAACGTGACCAGGAGTGTCGATAATATTAAAGTGGTACCCTTTAGCGTCTGGTAATGGTTTACCTTGTTCTGTAGGGAAAGTCCAAGCAACTGTAACAGCTGCTGAAGTAATTGTAATACCACGTTCTGCTTCTTGCTCCATCCAGTCAGTAGTTGAAGACCCTTCGTGAGTTTCTCCAATTTTGTGATTTTTACCTGAATAGAATAAGATACGCTCTGTAGTAGTAGTTTTTCCTGCATCAATGTGAGCAGCAATACCAATGTTTCTAGTGTATAATAAGTCTCTTGCCATCGTTTACTAGAATCTAAAGTGTGAGAACGCTTTATTAGCTTCTGCCATTTTGTGAGTATCCTGACGTTTTTTAACAGCAGAACCTTCTTCTTTAGCAGCAGCGATGATTTCACCTGCTAATTTTTGTGCCATAGATTTCTCATTACGCTTACGTGAATAAGAAATTAACCACTTCATTGCAGTAGAGATCTTACGATCTGGACGGATTTCCATTGGAATTTGGAATGTAGCTCCACCAACACGGCGAGAACGTACTTCTACGTGAGGCATTACATTTGATAATGCTTCTTTCCAAATATCTAACGAAGTTTTTTCAGCATCTTCTTTACGAGAATCAACGATTTCTAATGCATCATAAAAAATTTTGAATGCAACAGATTTCTTACCATCGTACATTAAGTTGTTTACGAAACGTGTAACTAACTGATCGTTAAATTTAGGATCTGGAAGTAAAGGTCTTTTTTTAGCTCTTGTCTTTCTCATTTCTTAAATTATTTTTTAGCGTCTTTAGGACGTTTCGCTCCATACTTACTTCTACGCTGAGTACGTCCGTTTACTCCTGCTGTGTCTAATGCTCCACGTACAATGTGGTAACGAACACCTGGTAAGTCTTTAACTCTTCCTCCTCTAACCAATACTATCGAGTGCTCTTGTAAGTTATGCCCCTCACCACCGATGTACGCGTTAACTTCTTTTCCATTTGTTAATCTAACACGAGCAACTTTACGCATTGCTGAGTTAGGTTTCTTTGGAGTAGTTGTGTAAACACGTGTACAAACACCGCGGCGTTGTGGACATGACTCTAAAGCAGCCGATTTACTCTTCTTAGTTAGTTTTTTTCTACCTTTTCGAACTAATTGTTGAATTGTTGGCATACTAATTTACCTTTTTAAAAATTAATTTAAACCCATTTTGGGGTCTGCAAAACTACGAAAAATATTAAACCTGCAAACTATAAACGAATTATTTTTTTGATTTTCTTATATTTAAGAAAATATTCACAATCAAATCACCTTAGTAATATCTAACATTTAGCTTTGATTTTTAGATATTAATTATCAAAATTAAATATTTTAAAAAAAATAATTATTTAGCTTTACTGCAAACATCAATCTTAAAACAGTATTAATGATTTATAAAATAATTCTATAAAAAGTTTACATTAAGTTTACATTAGATGATTTACTTTTGCATCACAAAAACATTTTTAGATGTCAGTAAATTCATTTTTTAAATTATTTACACCAAGGGATAAAACTTTCTTCCCTTTGTTTGAAGAATCTTCTAAATCATTAGTTGAATTAGCAGAATTATTACATGAATGTGTTAACGCACCTTTAGAGGAGCGTGAAGACTATTTCGCTCAAATTGCTAATTTAGAAAGTAAAATTGAGTTCTTAACTCAAAAAACAAATTTAGAATTAGGAAGAAACTTTATCACTCCATTTGACAGAGAAGATATTTACTCTTTAATAAAAGCAATTGATTATGTTGCTGACAACTTAAATGGAGCAGCTAACCGTATTAAAATTTACCAAGTAGAGAAAATTACAAAATCTATCCGTAAAATTACAGCTGTTAATTTAGAAGCTTGTCAATTAATCGTTGAAGGTATTGATAACATTAAAGACTTTAAAGACTTGAACAGAGTTTTTGAAATCTGTGAGCGTATCAATAAATTAGAAAACAAATCTGATCGTATTTTTGATAAAGCAGTTCAAGAAATTTTCGAAAACGAAACTGATGCTAAAAACATCATTAAATATAAAGAAGTTTTATCTTCATTAGAGTCTGCAACTGACAAATGTAAAAGTGTTGCAAACGTTTTAGAAGCTGTGGCTGTTAAACATTCTTAATCTTTTAAATTTATTTCAAAATGGAAATGATTAATGATGTTATAGAAATCATTAGCGGTATGATGA
Organism: Faecalibacter bovis; assembly: GCF_017948305.1. Classification (NCBI taxonomy): domain Bacteria; kingdom Pseudomonadati; phylum Bacteroidota; class Flavobacteriia; order Flavobacteriales; family Weeksellaceae; genus Faecalibacter; species Faecalibacter bovis. The sequence goes on along the minus strand of NZ_CP072842.1, from coordinate 1,505,728 downwards.
ATTCTAAAGCTGGTTGGTTTTTATTAGTAATTATCTTCTTAGCTTTCGTATTCGATTACATCAATGGATTTCACGATGCTGCTAACTCCATTGCAACAATTGTTGCAACAAAAGTTTTAACTCCTTTCCAAGCTGTATTATGGGCTGCTGCATTTAACTTTGCTGCTTATTTTATATCAGTTTATTGGATTGGTGAATTTAAAATTGGTAACACAATTGCAAAATCCGTTAATGAAAACTTCATTACACTTGAAGTTATTTTAGCTGGTATTATTGCTGCCATTACTTGGAACTTGATTACATGGAAATTTGGTATTCCGTCATCATCATCACATACTTTAATCGGTGGATTTATTGGAGCTGCATTAACGCACTCATTCATGAATCCAGATTTAGGTTCAATTATGGATGTTGTTGTCTACAATAAAGTATTACCAATTTTCGCATTCATTTTCCTAGCACCATTTATCGGAATGGTCTTATCTAGTATTTTAACTATTATCATCCTTCACATTTGCAAGAATGCTAAACCAGCTGTTGCTGAATGGTGGTTCAAAAAATTACAATTAGTTTCTTCTGCCTTATTCTCTTTAGGACATGGTATGAATGATGCACAAAAAGTAATGGGTATCATTGGTGCTGCAGTTATCTTCTACCACTTAAATGTAGATTTTGATCAAGCATATGTAGATGCTGAAGATAAATTTGGATACTTTGTTGATCATTGGGGATGGGTACCAATTACATCTTTCATCATTATCGGTTTAGGTACGATGGCAGGTGGTTGGAAAATCATCAAAACGATGGGATCTAAAATTACAAAAGTAACTCCATTAGAAGGTGTAGCTTCTGAAACTGCTGGAGCGATGACTTTATACATCTCTGAACACTTCGGAATTCCTGTTTCTACAACACATACAATTACTGGTTCTATCATCGGTGTTGGTATGACGAAACGTGTCTCTGCGGTACGATGGGGAGTAACAATTAGTTTATTATGGGCTTGGATTTTAACAATTCCTGTTTCAGCCATAATCGCTGGATTAGTTTACTTAGTAATTGGAATTTTCTAAAAATTAATCATCATTATAATAAATTTTAATAGGCCTATCATTGATAGGCCTATTTTATTTTTTACATTTGCGGCACTTTTAATATTTTTTTCCATTAAATGGGCCTTACAATTTTATTCATAGTCATCGCATTAGCCATTATCTTTGACTTTATCAATGGTTTTCACGATGCCGCAAACTCTATTGCAACTGTAGTTACAACTAAAGTTTTATCCCCTATTCAGGCAATTATTTGGGCTGCCTTCTTTAATTTCGTTGCATTTTTTATTGCAAAATTTATAATTGGTGAATTTGGAGTTGCCGATACTATTTCCAAAATTATCAAAGAAGATATTGTAACATCCTTTGGAGCGAATCCTTCAGTAGTTATAATGGCAGCATTACTTGCAGCTATTACATGGAACTTATTAACATGGAAATTAGGAATTCCGTCATCATCATCTCATACATTAATTGGTGGATTAGCTGGTGGAGCATTAGCATCAACAGGCTTTGATTTTTCATCCATTAATATCGAAATCATTCTCACAATTGTGGCGTTTATATTCGTTGCTCCAGTAATTGGATTATTAGCAGGAAATATCATTAGTATAATTACTCTTAATATTTGTCGTAATGCAAAACCGCATAATGCAGATACTTGGTTCAAAAGGCTACAATTAGTCTCATCAGCATTATTAAGTATTGGTCATGGATTAAATGATTCACAGAAAGTGATGGGTGTTATTACATTTGCTCTTTTAGCTAACCAATCGGCAATTATAGATACTGATATGAGTTCTTGGTACTTGAATGATGTATTCAATTGGAAAGAATGGTTTATAACAGAGAATAGCACTGATATTCACGATTGGGTTCCGATTGTATGTTTTTCTGCCATTGCAATTGGAACATTAGGTGGAGGAATGAAAATCTTAAAAACTATGGGTAATAAGATCACTAAAATTACACCTATCGAAGGGTTTACAGCTCAAACTGCATCTGCTGTTACTTTATTCTTCACAGAACATATTAAAATGCCTGTTTCAACTACACACGTTATTACGGGGTCGATTATTGGTGTAGGAATGGTAAAACGTTTTTCAGCCGTGCGTTGGGGTGTAACAATAAGTTTATTGTGGGCTTGGGTATTAACTATTCCGATCTCTGCATTAATAGCAACTGCATTTTATTATTTCTTAATCCTATTCTTTTAAAAAAAAATAGAAAAACCGTATATGTATAAAGTTAAACTAAATCAGAGAACTTTTTTAGTTTTGACTTTACACCATAAAAAAATGCATCGAAAATTTCGATGCATTTTTTATATATTCAATTCAAACTATTTACTAAAATCAACTTTTAATTGATCAATTTTAGCTAATAAAATATCTTGTACATTTTTATACTCTTCTTTAGCTCTTAAAGGTGCGTTTACAGAAAAGTAATATTTAATTTTAGGTTCAGTTCCAGAAGGACGACAAGCTACTTTACTTCCATCTTCCGTGTAAAAAATTAAAACGTTAGATTTTGGTATATCAATAGTTTTTTCTTCACCAGAAACTAAATCTTTTTCAATCGAAGATTGGAAATCTTTTACTCGGATTACAGGAGATCCAGCTAATTCTTTAGGCGAATTAGCACGGAAATCAACCATCATATTTGCGATTAATTCTGCTCCTTCTTTCCCTGGTTTAACAATCGAAATTAGATCTTCTTGATAAGCCTTACCTAAAGCAATATAGATATCCACTAATTTATTGTACAACGTACTTCCTTTAGCTTTTTCTACGGCAGCAATTTCAGATACTAATAAAGCAGTTGTTACTGAATCTTTATCACGAATAAAATCACCAACCATAAATCCGAATGACTCTTCACCTCCACCAATGAATTTTTGTTCACCTTCGTGTGTACGAATCATATCAGCGATCCATTTAAATCCTGTTAATCCAACTTTACAATCAACACTAAATTTAGCTGCTATATCATAAAAAATATCAGATGTTACAATTGTAGAACCAATAAATTCTTTACCAGTTAATTTACCAGCTTCTTGCCATTTTTCTAATAAATAGTAAGCTAAAACGGTATTCATTTGATTCCCGTTTAATAATACCATATTCCCCTCGTTGTCACGAGCAGCAACACCAACACGATCAGCATCCGGATCAGTTCCGATTACTATATCTGCATTGATTTCATTAGCCAAATCAACAGCCATTGTTAAAGCTTCTGGCTCTTCAGGATTTGGAGATTTAACAGTTGGGAAATCACCACTTGGAATTGCTTGTTCTGCCACTTGATGAACTTGTGTAAAACCAGCTTGTTCAAAAGCTTTTGGAGTAATCACAACAGATGTTCCGTGGATAGATGTAAAAACTATTTTAACATCTTCTTTCCCTTCGTTTGTAAAACTACCGTTTTCAACAGCCGCATTAATAAATGCTTCGTCAATTTCTTTACCTATATATGTAATTAAATCGTCGTTCCCTTCGAATTTAATTTCATCAACTTTTACATTTTCTACCTCTGATATAATTGCTTTATCGTGTGGTGGAACAATTTGAGCACCATCATTCCAATACACTTTATATCCATTGTATATTGGTGGATTATGCGAAGCCGTTAAAACGATTCCTGCATCACAACCTAAATGACGAACTGTGAATGATAATTCTGGTGTAGGACGAAAAGAATCGAATAAATAAACTTTGATTCCATTAGCCGTTAAAACATCCGCAACCATTTTGGCAAAAGTGTCTGAATTATGACGCACGTCAAATGCAATTGCAACTGATTTTTCTTTATTAGGAAATTGTTCATTGATATAATTAGACAATCCTTGCGTAGCTGCACCTAATGTATATTTGTTTAAACGATTAGTTCCAACTCCCATAATACCACGCATACCACCAGTTCCAAACTCTAGGTCGCGGTAAAATGAATCATCTAATTCTGTTGGATTATTATCAATTAAATCTTGTACGGCGTTTCTTGTTTCTGCATCATATGCATCAGAAAGCCATAATTGAGCTCTTTCTAAACTTGTACTCATTAAAGAATTTATTTTTTTACTACTTGTGCATTATCAGCAATTTTGGTATCCTTTGATGGTTCACCTATATAAGTTATAACCGAATTACCTTTTGCCGAACCTGTAATAGATTTTCTTGAATTAATATTTAAAATAGCATTATCTGAAGTGTATGCTTGAGCATCATTTGTTTCGAAATCAAACAACTCAGCTTTTGATTGACTTTCGCCATTATAAATTAATGAGATTGATGTCCCTTTTAAAGTTACAGCAGCTTGATCATGAACTGAAAGTTTGAAATTGTTTGTAATCAAATACGCATCTTCAATTTTAACTTGATCATTCACATCCATCTCTAAATCATCAACGTTTAAAGTTCCGGAAACTTTAACTGTAGCTTGATTAGAAAATTCGGCTTGTTTTAAATCTCTTGTAACGTAAACGAAAACATCGTAAGCACTGTATTTATCAACAGGTGAATTTTCTTTAATAGTTAATGAGCCATTTTTAGCTTCAACCATTAAATTATCTACAATATTCTGATGACTTTCAACTTTTACACCAACTTCATTTCCTGGTATAAGCGTTACATTACAGTTACATGATAGATTCAATTTTGTAATTTGATCTACTGTGAAATTTTTCTGTGCAGTAGCAACTCCTTCTCCATCAACAGAGGAAGAACAACTCGCTAGCACTAATCCCGTAAATAAAAGTGTTAGTAATTTTTTCATATAGTTTGGTTGTAATATTTCGGTCTAATTCAGATTCAATTCTTTTTGAATACTGTATATTTTGCGATCTCTACTATTTCTAACAATCAATTCACCTAAGAAACCAGCTAAAAATAACTGCGTTCCTAAAACCATTGAAGTTAGAGAGATATAAAAATAAGGATTATCTGTTATTAAACGTGCTGGTTTATCTAAAATAAATACCTTAATTAATTTATCTATACCTAAATAGAACGTAGCTAAAAATCCTAGAGCAAACATGATTGTTCCGATTAAACCAAAAATATGCATTGGTCTATTTCCAAACTTTGCTGTAAAATAAAGCGTAATTAAATCTAAGAAACCATTCACAAAACGGCTAGGTCCAAATTTAGATACTCCATATTTACGCGCTTGGTGACGAACTTGCTTTTCTAAAATCCTGTGATAACCTGCGTTTTTAGCTAATACAGGAATATATCGGTGCATGTCGCCATACAATTCGATATTCTGTGTCACTTCCCAACGGTAGGCTTTTAAACCACAATTAAAATCGTGTAATTCTACACCAGAAGTTTTACGAGCAACTGCATTAAATAATTTAGATGGTAAGTTTTTAGTTAACTTATTATCTTGGCGGTTTTGTTTCCAACCTGAAACTATATCAGCTTTCTTATTAATTAATGTATTATATAAAGCTGGTATTTCCTCGGGAAAATCTTGTAAATCTGCATCCATAGTAATCACGACTTTACCTTTTACTTCTTTAAAAGCAGCGCTTAAAGCTGGTGACTTACCATAATTTTTACGGAATTTAATTCCTTTTACCTCTTGGTGAAATTTAGATAAATATTCTATTATTTGCCAAGAATCATCCGTACTACCATCATCAATAAACAAAACTTCAAAAGAATATCCATTCTGATGACAGACAGTTTTAATACGTGTAAATAATTCTTCTAAAGAATCTTGTTCGTTAAGTAAAGGAACAACTATTGATAAATCCATTGTGTTAATAAGTACGTTTTTTTAAGAACTGTGCAAAAATTGCAGAAACAGCCATGTAGAATGATAGAAACATAGAAAGTAATCCAAAATAATGTTTAAATGAAAATAGATTAATATTCATTATTTCTGGTTCTTTTCTCGATTTTTCAATTTCAGCAGCCATTTTAGGGTCCATGTTACCCATAAAAGTTTCTAAAATACCATTTTTAAGAGCCTCTTGCGCCCATTCTCCACTTGTATTAAAGAAAATAAATATGACAGCTAAACTAACTACACCGGCAATAAACATGGTATAAAATCCAATTTTAAAGGCGTCTTTAAATGTTAATAACTCTTCGTAAGTCGTTGCTATTTTAGCTTTGGCTTTAGAAACATTCAGCATCGTGAAGAATGAAAAACCTGCAAATAAAGGCACTAAAATAAAGCAACAAATAAGCATTGTGTATTTGTAATAATCTTTGGCATCAATAGTTCCATTTGTAGAATATGAAATATATAATCCAAAAAACAATACTAACACGATCGCTGTTAATATAAATGCGCTTCTTAAAACTTTATTAAGTGTATCCATTCGGCAAAGATAATATATCAAAGTATTTAATAGTATGAATTTAGTAATGTTTATACGTTAATTTCATACTAAATTTTGATAATATCTTACATGCAAAGATACCGATTTGATTAAAATTAAAATATATTTCAAAAAAAATCAATAATTATTTATTTCATTATCAATCGCTTTTACAATTAACAGCCCTTTTACGAGATTTTTTTTCTAAAATTTTCTTTGATTTTTTAAAAGTATTCTTACCTTTGCATCAGGCAAGTCCTACACAACCAGCTCCTGTTGAATCCTCCAGGACGGGAACGTAGCAAAGGTATACGGTCGTAGCGGTGTGATGTAGGTCGCTTGCCTTTTTTATTTTCTAAAGTTTTACTTTCACTTTTTTTACCCCACATTTTATTCGTAATTTTGCAACCATTGATTTAAAGATTCAATGGAAACAAACAAAACAACAAAGTACATTTTCGTTACCGGAGGAGTAACATCATCGTTAGGAAAAGGAATCGTAGCATCTTCTTTAGGAATGCTATTAGAAGCGAGAGGATATCGAGTAACCATTCAAAAACTTGATCCATATATTAATATCGATCCAGGTACACTAAATCCGTACGAACACGGTGAGTGTTATGTTACCGAAGATGGTGCTGAAACTGATTTAGATTTAGGTCACTACGAAAGATATTTAAATCGTCCAACTTCAAAAGCAAATTCTGTTACTACAGGACGTATTTACCAAACAGTTATTGAAAAAGAACGTCGTGGAGATTATTTAGGAAAAACTGTTCAAGTTATTCCGCATATCACAAACGAAATTAAACGTCGTATCAAATTATTAGGTAACACTGGTGATTATGATATAGTAATTACTGAAATTGGTGGTACAGTTGGAGATATTGAGTCTTTACCTTACATCGAAACAATCCGACAGTTAATTTGGGAATTAGGTGATAATAATTCATCTGTAATTCATTTAACATTAGTTCCATATTTAGCTGCTTCAGGTGAGTTAAAAACAAAACCTACACAACATTCAGTTCGTACATTAATGGAAAGCGGAATTAACGCTAACATTTTAGTAACCAGAACTGAACACAATTTATCAAAAGAAGTAAAAGCTAAATTAGCTCAATTTTGTAATGTTCGTAAAGAAAACGTGATTCAAAGTATCGATGCTGATACAATTTATGACGTTCCATTCTTATTACACGAACAGAATTTTGATGAAGTTGTTTTAAAAGGTTTAGACTTACCATACGATCAAGAACCAGATTTTACGGTTTGGAAAAAATTCTTAAACAGTCATAAAAATCCAAAAAATAAAGTAGAGATTGCATTAGTTGGTAAATATGTATCTTTGCACGATTCTTATAAATCAATTACGGAAGCATTTACACACGCCGGAGCTGCTGCAGAAACAGAAGTTAAGGTTAGATGGGTTTATTCTGGCGATCTTACAGAAGAAAATATTGCTGAAAAATTAGCAGGTGTTTCTGGTGTTTTAATCGCTCCTGGTTTTGGTGATAGAGGAATTTTAGGTAAAATAATCGCAGCAAATTATGCAAGAAGAAATAACATTCCGACTTTAGGAATTTGTTTAGGAATGCAAATTATGGCGATTGAATTTGCTCGTAATGTATTAGGTTACGAAAAAGCTGATTCTGCCGAAATGGATTTAACAACTCCACATCCAGTTATTAGTTTAATGGAAGATCAGAAAGATGTTTCTGATAAAGGAGGAACGATGCGTTTAGGAAATTGGAAATGTACATTAGTTGAAGGTTCTAAAATCAGAAACATATATGGGTCTGAAGATATTTTAGAGCGTCATCGTCACAGATACGAATTCAATAATGAATATTATGATGAATTTGTAAACAATGGATTACTTCCTGTTGGGAAAAATCCAGAAACTGAATTAGTAGAAATTTTAGAACATAAAGAACATCCATATTATATTGGTGTTCAATTCCATCCGGAATATAAAAGTACTGTTGCTTCGCCACATCCGCTTTTTATAAGCTTTATAGAAGCAGCTTTGTCAAATAAACAAATTGAAACGATAAATGCAACAAGAGAAAAAATTTGATTTTAACCAAATCATTGCCTTTGTTTTAATGGGTCTTCTATTATTTGGTGTTATGTATTGGAATACACCATCTGAAGAGGAAATTGAAAAACAAAAGCAAGAGTTAGTTCAAAAAGAAAAAAACGCAGAAGCTAAAAAAGCTGCAAACGTTCAACAAGCGCAAAATGTTTTTCAACCAGTTACTGGTGAAGCAAAAGACATTGAAGTGTCTAATGAAAAATTGAATGTTAAATTTGCTTCTAAAGGTGGACAAATTGATGCCGTACAATTAAAAGATTATACATCTTATGATAAAAACGACAAAAACAAACCTTTATTTTTAGCGAAAGATGGTTCAAACTCTTTCAATCTTTATTTTAAAGCTAAAAATGGTGTAGAAATCAACACTAAAGATTTAGTTTTCTTACCGGTAGTACAGAAAAATAGTGCAAACACAATTGTTACTATGACTGCACAATCGCAAGGAGGACAAATCCAGTACATCTATACATTAGGAAATTCTTATGGAATTGACTTAGAAGTTAAATCTCAAGGATTATCAAACATAACGAGCGACAACAAAGTTGGATTAAACTGGTTAATGGATGGATTTAGTACTGAAAAAGGAAAAGATCAAGAAAAATATTGGGCACACACTTATTTCCAATTCAAGGAATCGAAAGATATCGAGTATGAATTATTTGGTTCTGACGAATGGGAAGAAACTGAAGCAATTTCTTGGGTAGCTAATAAACAACAGTTCTTTTCTACAATTTTATCTTCTGATGAAGGTTTTAAAAACACTAAAGGTGGATCTTTAAACGCAGATGAAGAAGAATCAAAATTTAGTAAACATTATTCTTTTACTTCTGAATTAGAATTAAAAAACGCAGAATTAAATCATAAGTTAACTTTTGATTTTGTACCATTAGATTATAATCTATTAAAGGATTATAACGATAAAGGATTTCAAAATTTAATTGACTTTGGATGGGGAATTTTTGGATGGTTAAACAAATTCTTTTTCTTACCAGTATTCCAATTCCTTGCAAATTTTGGTATTGAATTAGGTTGGGCGATTTTCTTATTAACAATTGTTGTTAAATTAGTATTATCACCAATTATGTACAAGCAATATCGTCAATCAGCATTAATGAAGGTTTTACGACCTGAATTGAATGAGATTAACGAAAAATTCAAAGATCCCAAAGATGCCATGAAGAAACAACAAGCTACGATGGAAATTTATCGTAATGCTGGTGTAAATCCATTAGCTGGATGTTTACCTGCATTATTACAAATTCCTATTTTCTATGCTTTGTTCCGTTTTTTCCCAAACTTAATTGACTTAAGAGGTATTCCTTTCTTATTTGCAGAAGATTTAACAGCATTTGATGATATTATTCAAATTCCTGATTGGATTCCATTATTAAACGGTCACTTATCCATTTTCGCAATGTTATATATCGTTGCAATGATGGTTTACTTTAAAGTATCTGGATCTATGGATAATTTCCAAATGCCACAACAAGAAGGTATGCCGAATATGGAGTTTATGAAATACATGATGTATATTATGCCTATTTTCTTCTTCGTATTCCTTAACAATTATGCTTCTGGTTTATCTTGGTATTATTTAGTTTCTAATGCACTTAACGTCTTTATTGTATTATACATTAAGAAAGTTATGATTAACGAAACTAAAGTTCATCAAATATTAGAATCAAATAAAGCAAAACCTAAAAAAGAAGGTAAGTTTGCTTCACGCATGCAAAATATGATGAAAAAAGCTCAAGAAATGCAAGAACAACAAGAGCAAATGAAAAAGAATCGTAAGTAATCTACATACTATTTTATATAAAAAAATCCGTTAATCTATTAACGGATTTTTTTATTTCAGTAAATCTTCAAACACTTAATATGTATCATCTGTTTTAGATAATTTTAACATTATTTATCTTATTAAGTCATTAATTTTTAAACAAATAATTTACTGATTTTAAAACGTTTAATTTAAAAATAAAAAATTAATAGTGTATACTGTACACATTTATTGATAAATAATTTGTATTTTATTATTTTAGTCTTATTATTGTCTCATATTAATAAGTATTATGGAAAATATTTACACAATTACAGACAAAACTGCCAATCCTGGACCATTAGGTTTATATGGTTTTGCCATGACTACTATTTTATTAAACATCCACAACGCTGGATTTTTTCCTGTAAATAGTATGATCATGGGTATGGGTGTTTTCTTTGGTGGAGGAGCGCAATTTATTGCTGGAGTAATGGAATGGAAAAAAGGAAACAATTTTGGAAGTATAGCTTTTATGGCTTATGGGGCTTTCTGGTTAACTTTAGTTTTCACTTGGTTAGCACCTGGAGTTTTTGGAGCAGAAAAACCTGATGGAAATTCAATGGGATGTTATTTAGGAATTTGGGGATTATTTACTTTAGTAAATTTCTTACAAACTTTAAAAGGACATACTGTTGGTAAATTATTATTTGGTTCATTAACGTTATTATTTTTCTTATTAGCTGCAAGTAACTTTGCTGATAGCGAACAAATTTTAAATGTTGCTGGATGGGTAGGAATCGTGTGTGGATTCATTGCCTTTTATGAAGCGTCTGCTATTATGATTAATAGAACTTACGAAAAAAACATTCTTCCTCTTTAAAATATTTTGAATTAATGAAAAAGCCTTAATCATGTATGATTAAGGCTTTTTTTATATCAATTTTTATCTTGAAGCAACTTTTCTGTAAATAAATAAAAGTAATAAAGCTCCAAGTACTGCTACTATAAATCCACCAAAAGACCAATTGTTTGGATCATAGTTTAAAACAAGTGTAGAGATAAAACCTCCCAACATAGCTCCAATAATTCCAATAATCATTGTAACCCAAAATCCTCCTGGATCTTTACCTGGCATAATTGCTTTAGCTATTGCCCCAGCAATAACACCAAAAATCCCCCATGATATCCAATTCCAAAGAAAAGAAAAAATCAAAACAGATGTAATCATAAATAATTCGTTTTTAAAGTTATAGCATTGTTTATTTGTTAAATAATTCTTAACTAAAATCATACCAATCTAATAAGCAAAATCTAAAATTTGTTTTTTGTACATTTGTTATTAAAATAAAAACACTATGTCTTTAATTAAATCAATTTCAGGTTTCAGAGGAACTATCGGAGGTAATCCAGGTGATAATTTGACGCCTATTGATGCTGTAAAATTCGCTGCAGCTTACGGAACTTGGTTAAAAAAACAATCAGATAAAAATTCATATAAAGTTGTAATTGGTAGAGATGCACGTATCTCTGGTCAAATGGTTTCACAATTAGTTTGTTCAACATTACATGGTTTAGGAATTAATGTAATCGATTTAGGATTATCAACTACTCCAACAGTTGAGGTAATGGTAACACATTTAGAAGCTGACGGAGGTATCATTTTAACAGCTTCACATAATCCAAAAGAATGGAATGCTTTAAAATTGTTAAACGCGAAAGGCGAATTTGTTTCATCGGAAGATGGCGCACAAATTTTAGCAACTGTTGATGCTGATGACTATAATTTTGCCCAAGTTGATGATTTAGGTTCATATGAAACTTTTGAAGGTGCTATTGATCTACATATCGATAAAATCTTAGCTTTACCATTAGTTAATGTTGAAGCGATCAAAGCAAAGAAATTTAAAGTAGCTATTGATGCTGTTAATTCAACTGGTGGAATTTCAATTCCAAATCTATTAGATAAATTAGGTGTGGAATACATCAAAATGTACTGCGAACCAACTGGTCATTTCCCGCATAATCCAGAGCCTTTAAAAGAGCATTTAGGAGATATTTGTGCTAAAGTTATCGAAGAAAAAGCTGATTTCGGAATTGTTGTAGATCCAGATGTCGATCGTTTAGCAATAATTGACGAAAAAGGTAACATGTTTGGTGAAGAATATACTTTGGTAGCTGTTGCTGATTATGTTTTAGGAAAAACTCCGTCTGCAACTGTTTCAAACTTATCATCTTCTCGCGCTTTAAGAGATATCGCTGCAAAACATGGACAAACTTACTCTCCTTCTGCTGTTGGAGAAGTAAATGTTGTGATCGAGATGAAAGAAACTGGTGCATTAATTGGTGGTGAAGGAAACGGTGGAATTATCTATCCAGAATTACACTACGGTCGCGATTCTTTAGTTGGTATTGCTTTATTTTTATCTCATTTAGCAGAACAAAATTTGACTGTTTCTGAATTAAGAGCTTCTTACCCAGCCTATTTTATGGCTAAAAAGAAAATTGAATTAACTCCTGAAATCAACGTTGATGAATTGTTAGTTAAAATTCAAGAGATCTATAAAGATGAACAAATCAATACGGTTGATGGTGTAAAAATTGATTTTGAGACAGAATGGGTTCACTTACGTAAATCAAATACAGAACCAATCATTCGTATATATACAGAAAGTACATCAGAAGAAAACGCTGACTTATTAGCTGATAAAATGATAGAAAGTATAAAAGCTATCATTTAAAAAACGATGTTAATTAGTTGTGCAAAACTATAAATTATGAAAAATGCTTTTTTATAAAAGCATTTTTCTATTTTAGATAGGTATTTATGGAGGATGAGTTTTTAAACAACGAATTGATTGAACAATTCGAACATATGTTGGATCATAAGGAGCAAATCTATTTTGACTCTGAACAATTACAAGAAATCATAACATTTTATTTAGATGTTAGCGATTTTGAATATGCAAAGAAAGCATTAGACTACGCTTTTGCTTTGCATCCGGACAACTATGAATTAAAAATTAAATTGATAGAATACCATATTTCTTTGACTCAGTTAAAGAAAGCTTCAATATTAATTCAAGAAATTAAAGAATTTGCATCCGAAGATTTAGAATATCAATTGGTTGTTGCAAGATATTGGGGTATAAAAAATATGCCACGAAAAGCAATTCAGTTCTATGAAAAAGCTTTAGAACATGGCGAAGATTTAGACTTTATTTTTAATTGTATTGGAAATGAGTATCTGAATTTAGATGAAATTAGTACAGCCTTAGTTTATTTTAAACAAGCTTTGCAACATGGCGATGAAAACGATTATTCATTCTACTCTATCTTGCAATGTTATGAAGAATTACATGCTACAAATGAATGTATCGAGTTTTTAAAAGAATACATTGATGATAATCCATATTCAGAAGTTGCATGGTCACAATTGGGTCAATTGTACGAAAAAACAGGAAATTTAGAAAAATCATTAGAAGCTTTTGATTATGTAACTGTTATTAATCCGACGAGTATTTCAGGATTAAATCAAAAAGCAATTATTTTAGAAAAACTAAAACGTTACGAAGAAGCAATCGAAACATTCGAAGAAACATTAGAGCTTGAGGATTCTGCGTCTATCACATATTTACGCATTGGAGAATGTTATGAAAAGTTAGAACAACCTTATAAAGCGTTAAAATCGTATCATTTATCTATTAAAGAAGATCCTCAATTGGATAAAGTTTGGGGCAAAACAGCAAATTTATATTCCAAATTAGGTAATTTTCAAGAAGGATTATTTTATATCAATCGAGCTTTAGATTTAGATGATTTAAATGTTGAATACTGGAAAACACATTGTTATCTTTTAATCAAAATTGGTAAATACGAAGAAGCAATAGAAAGTTATCGTCGTATAGTTGAAATTGAGCCTTTACGCTTAAATAATTGGATTGCTTTGATTGAGGCTAATATTGTCATGGAAGAATATGACACGGCTATCAAAGAAGCTTTATTAGCGATGATTCATTTTAACCGCGCCGAAATTTATTATCAATTATCATATTGCTATTATTTAGTTGGCGAAGTTAATTTAGCTATAAAAGCATTTCAGAACGCTACAGAACTCGACGAAAGTCTAAAAGAAGAATATTTAGAACGTTACCCTGAATTAAAATTACTTGAGGACAAATCAAAAAGTTAATGAATTGTAAATAATATTTCTAAAAAAATAAGCTATATTTAATTGCAAATAAACTGTTTATGAATCTAGTTGCTCATCAGTATTTATCATTCAATAATCCATCTCTACAACTTGGTAATTTTCTTGGCGAAGTTGTAAAAGGGAATAAATACAATGATTATCCTGATGATATAAAACTAGGAATTCTATTGCATCGTGAAATTGATTCGTTTACCGATTCTCACGATGTTGTTAAAAGAAGTTCAACTTATTTTCATTCCACTCAACATAAATATTCGCCTATTGTTGTCGATTTAGTTTATGATTATTTTTTAATTAAACATTGGCGAAAATACCATCCTACATCCTTCCAGTTATTTAAAGAAAACTGCTACGAATTATTTAGTTACAATACTGAGAATTTTCCTACCAATCTTCAGGAAATGTTGAATCATTTATTAAAAAATGATTGGTTCGAAAATTATAGCACAATAGAAGGAATTCAAAAAACACTGACCGGAATTAGTAAAAGAGTAAACTTCGATAACAATCTTACTAATACTGCATCTACTATATATCAATACGAAACTGAATTGGAGAAAGATTTTCTACAATTTTTCCCAGAATTGGTGCAGTTTAGTAAAGATTTTATACAATCAAAATAACAAAATATACTATCTTTCAACTTCAAACAAAGATTAGACTTCAAACAAAAACCACAATGGATCTAACATTTAATAAAAGAGAGGATTATAATAAATTACAACTATCTAAATTAAAACATAAACTTAATGAAGTTTATTTAGGTGGTGGACAAAAAAAAATTGACGCGCATAAAAGCAAAGGAAAATTAACAGCAAGGGAACGTATTGATTATTTATTTGACGATAATACAGATTCTATTGAAATCGGAGCCTTAGTTGGAGACGAAATGTACAAAGAACATGGAGGTTGCCCTTCTGGAGGTGTTGTTATTAAAATTGGATACGTTTCTAGAAAACAATGTATCGTTGTTGCAAATGATGCAACTGTAAAAGCAGGTGCTTGGTTCCCAATAACAGGTAAAAAGAATTTGCGCGCACAAGAAATTGCGATGGAAAATAAATTACCTATTATCTATTTAGTAGATAGTGCGGGTGTTTACTTACCTATGCAAGATGAAATTTTCCCAGATAAAGAACATTTTGGACGCATTTTTAGAAACAATGCAAAAATGTCGTCGATGGGAATTATTCAAATTTCTGCTGTAATGGGAAGTTGTGTTGCTGGTGGTGCATATTTACCTATTATGAGTGATGAAGCTTTGATTGTTGATAAAACAGGATCAATATTCTTGGCTGGAAGTTATTTAGTTAAAGCAGCAATTGGTGAAGATATTGATAACGAAACTTTAGGTGGAGCTACAACACATTGCGAAATTTCTGGAGTAACAGATTATAAAGCGAAAGACGATTACGATTGTTTAGATCGCATTAAATCTGTTATGTCTAAAATTGGTGATTATGAAAAAGCTGGGTTTAATAGAATTGAGCCTGCAAAACCAGCATTAGATGAAAAGGAAATTTACGGAATTTTACCTGAATCTAGAGCTGAACAATATGATATGTATGAAATCATAAAACGTTTAGTAGATAATTCTGAATTTGATGAATACAAAGCTGACTACGGAAAAACTATTATTTGTGCATACGCTCGTATCGATGGTTGGGCTGTCGGAATAGTTGCAAACCAAAGAAAAATTGTTAAATCGACAAAAGACGGGATGCAATTTGGAGGTGTGATTTATTCTGATTCAGCTGATAAAGCAACTCGTTTTATTGCGAATTGTAATCAAAAGAAAATCCCTTTAGTATTCTTACAAGATGTAACTGGATTTATGGTTGGATCTAAATCAGAACATGGAGGAATTATCAAAGATGGAGCAAAAATGGTTAATGCCGTTTCAAATTCTGTTGTACCTAAGTTTACAATTGTTGTAGGAAATTCTTACGGTGCTGGTAATTATGCAATGTGCGGAAAAGCTTATGATCCAAGATTAATTGCTGCTTGGCCTTCAGCTCAATTAGCAGTGATGGGTGGTGAACAAGCTGCAAAAGTTTTATTACAAATTCAAGAAGCAACTTTAAAAAGTAAAGGTGTAGAAATTGATGATACTAAAAAAGAAGAATTATTAAAAGAGATTACGGATAAATATAACTATCAAACAAGTCCTTATTATGCGGCTTCACGCTTATGGACTGATGGGATTATTGATCCATTAGATACACGTAAATGGATTTCATTAGGAATTGAAGCTGCAGACCATGCACCGATTGAAACTCCTTTTAATTTAGGTGTTATCCAAGTATAAAAAAAGAGAGCTTATTAGCTCTCTTTTTTATTAATTAAACTATTGTTTTAATAATGTAATTGATGTCTTTAAGAAATGACCAATTTTTTACATACTCTTTATTAATCGCAACTTTATCTGGCCAAAGTACATTGTTGTTATACCAAATTGGATCTTGAACAGATGAAAGTATTTCTTCTTCATTTTTATATTTTAGTTGCGCAGGACCTGTAATTCCTGGTTTAATAGTTAAAATGATTCGATCTTCACCTTGTAGTTCATCTGCATAACCAATTACATCAGGTCTAGGACCTACAAAGCTCATATCCCCTTTCAAGATGTTAATAAGCTGTGGTATTTCGTCTAATTTATAATCTCTAAGAAATTTTCCGATTTTAGTAATGCGATGACTTGAAGTTGTTATCGTATTTTTTTGAATTCCTTTCATGGTACGAATTTTATAAATCTTGAAAATTTTACCATCCAACCCTACTCTTTTCTGAGAAAATAAACCAAATTCTTTTGTATCTATGGTAGATATCAAAATCATAGAAATGATTAATCCTACTAAAAAAATTAGTAGGATTAATGCTAGTATATAATCGAATATCTTCTTATTCAACATATTAGAATAATTGCTCTTTAATACGTATGAATAACCTTTTTAATTTACCTTTTAATGAATCATCAAAATTTTGATCTTCGTCAAAATATCCATATCCATATCCGTAACCGTAACCATATCCATAACCGTATCCTGACCCTGCTTTAAATCCATTCAGGATGATTCCAATATTTGAAACTTCTCCTTCATCATATTTATTAGAAATAGTATTGATAAAATTTTTCTCCGAATAGTTGTAACGTGACACGTATAAAGTACAGTCTGCAAATTTCATTAAATCATAAGAATCTGCAACCAAACCAATTGGAGGTGAATCAATAATTATGAAATCATATTTATCCTTTAATACTGATAAAAAGGATTCCATTTTCTTACTCAAAATTAATTCCGATGGATTGGGTGGAATTGGACCAGCTGTAATAATATCTAAATTCGGTAAAACAGTTTTCTGAATTACTTCTTCTAATTCTGCATTTCCTGTAATGTAATTAACAACACCTAATTTATTACTGATCTTAAAATCATCAAAAATCTTAGGTTTACGTAAATCCATTCCTATTAATACAGCTTTTTTATCGGTAGAACCTAAAACTGTAGCAATATTCATAGAATTAAACGTTTTACCCTCACCACCAATAAACGAAGTCATTAATATCGTTTTATTGTTTGGATGTAAAGGATCTGTTTTATATAAAAACTTTAAATTAGAACGAATTGCTCGGAATGATTCTGCAAGTCCAGATTTAGGACTATTTAAAACGATTAGAGGTGAATTATCTCCTAGATCACCAACCGTTCCGATTAATGGAATATGTGTTCTTGAAGTAATATCTTTAATTACTTTTACTTTAAAGTCTAACAACTCTTTTACAACTACATATAAGAATGGTAAGAATAAACCTGCTGCTAAAGCTATTAAATAATTTCTTTTAGTATCAGGTCCAATCGAACCTTGCCCTTGATTTTTAGCAGGATCTATAATTGTAATATCAGAAACATTTGAAGCTAAGGTTAAACTAGTTGCATTTAATTGAGTAATTAAATTAAAATATAACTCATTATTCATTTCAAATGCTCTATTAGCCTCTAAAAATTCTATTTCTTGAAATGGTAATTTCGCAACTTGAAATTCAACTTCATCAATTTTTTCTTGTACTTGAGCTAAATCAGTATTTAATTTCGATTTATGTGCATTAACAATGTTATCAATATCGCGACGAGCTTGTGCGATCTTTTGATCAATTTCACGAATTTCTGTTGTATTTTTTTGATATATCTTTAATAGTTCGTTTTTTTGATCCTCAAGTGATTCTATTTTTGAAACATTTTGCATGAAATACGATACATCTAATCCAGCAATATTTAATGCAATTAAATTACTAACACTACTATTTGATCTTGGTGTTAATCTAGTTAATGCTTCTATTTGTTCTTCAATTTCTAACTTTTTAGAATCTAATTGAACTAATTTTGATAATATTTCAGATTTTTTTGAATCAAAATTTGTAATACCTGTTTGTTTCTGAAGCTCTTGTAAATTATCTGTTGCACTATCAAGCTTAAATCTAACTTTTTCAATCTGTTTTTCTAAATAATTTTTTGTTTTAACTGTTGATATATTTTTTTCAGCTAATTCTGTATCAATTAAAACTTTGATAGAATTATTTAATAAATCAACAGATTCATTTAAACTTTTAGAGTTTTTGGTTACAGATATAATACTTGCAATTTTAGAAGCTTGTGCTACATTAAAGTTTTGCATCACTCTTCTAGTAGCTTCAGGTATCGTAACTAAAGAAAAAGAATATTTAGAAGTATGATAATTTAAATGATTTTTATTAACTCTGAATTTATAATTATTCCCAACAATCCACTGACCATAACGCGCTGTTTTAGGTAATGCAATTGTTTCATTGCGAATAATACTATCCTTCATGTAATTATAAACCTTACCTTCTGGTACAATAACATTTATCGCAAAAGAATTTTGATCAATTCCTTCGATTTGAATTTCTGATTTAATGATTTGATTGTAAGTCGTATCAATTTCTACAATAAAAGGAGCATCTAATTTATATATATCAGACTTTTTAATTTTACCTTGTTCATAGTAAAATACATATGATGCTGATTTTTTAACTACTTTTTCATTATGAATACGAGATGATAATGTATAAGATAATGCATCTACTTTATTGGTGTTACCACCCCAAATAAAGTTAATAGAATTATTTGCTAATGCATTACTTGATGAACTATTATTAATTTTAAAAGTTGTAGTAGCGCTATAAATTTTATCTAATTTCCAAGTATTAAAATAAAATGCAATTAACATAAATATTAATACTGTAATAATATATAGTGGCCAAGCTGAAATTAATCGTGGAATTAATCTTTCAATATCAAGAATATCACCAGTCTTTTTTTTCTTCGTATTCTCCATTAAAATCTATCAAAAAATAAATAAACGCCTAATATAGTTCCAATTACCCCCATAGTAGTCGTAACTACTGATAATGGATTAAGACCTACACCCCAAATTTTCTCTTTACGAGGATTTACAACAATTATATCATTATTCTGAATCCAATAATATTCTGAATTCATAATTGATTCTTTTGTCAAATCTACATGAACTTGTTTAGTGCCATCAGGTGTTGTACGAATAATTCTGACGTTCTTCAAATCTGCATAAATATTATCACCGCCAGATCTTGCGAAAGCTTCTAATATTGTCATGTCTCTTTTATCAGCTCTAAAAACGCCTCTATTGGCTTCACCGATCATTGTATATTCAATTCCAGTAAGATTAACATCTATAAAAGTACCTTCGGGTGTATATATTTTATAAAATTCTTCTTGAATTTTTTCTCTAGCTTGTTTTATAGTCAAACCTTCAACTTCTATTTTACCTATCCTTGGTAATTCTATTTTACCATCATCTCTGACCCAAACTCCCTGATTTTGACCAGTAGCAAAAGTTCTATTACCCGAAGTTGTAAAATCACTTAAAATTCCAAGAGTGGAAGGGTTTGTAGAAGATACATTAATTAATAACATATCGTTTTTTTGGATATAATATTCAGGAACACTATAATCAATCATTCCTTTATTATCTAATTTCAATTTTTCATCTGGCTGAATAAGCTGAATATCCTTCAACGAAATACATGATGCGAGCATTGAAAAAATTATGAAAACTAAAGCTCTATTAATAATTCTTTTCATATTTAATTTAAAGTCAGTTTATTTTTATAATGAGTAATATACCTCAAAATCACAACAAAACTAGTTGAAAGTAATATAAAAATCAAAAAAAGTTTATTGATTTCTAAATATCTAAGAAAATATCCAACAGCAATAAAAATGATATTGATTGTAACTAAAATTATTGATGTCTGAATATGATTTAATCCCAACTTTAACAATTGATGATGTAAGTGATTTTTATCTGGATGCAATGGGTGTTTTTTAATTAACAATCTAATAATGAACACATTTAATGTGTCAATAACAGGAATACAAAAAATAAATAATAAGATAACAGGTGCGGATTCTATTTTATAATTTGGCAATCCAGCCATATATAGAAATCGTATAGCCATGAATGTAATGATAAAACCAATTACCATTGATCCAGTGTCACCCATAAAAATTTTATTAGATTTTGATAAATTATATTTTAAAAAACCAATTAATACTGCTACAACAGATATTGCTAAAATTCCGATACTGTAATCAAAAATTCTATAAAAAATAAAAATGAATGCAAATGATATGACTATCCCAATTCCTGATGCTAATCCATCGATTCCATCAATTAAATTGTATGCATTAATTAAAATTATAAATACAAAATAAGTTAACAGCACACCTATCCAATAAGGTATTTCGTTGATTCCTAACAAGCCATACAATGAATTAATCATAATACCCGAACCAAAAACAATTAAAGTAATACTAATTATTTGTGCATATAATTTTTTGTCTGGAGCAACCACTAACAGATCGTCCATTAACCCGACAAAAAATAATATTGTAATAGCGGATAAAAAGAACGCGTAATTTGAACCAAGTTCTGTTGCGAAAATTGATGTTGAAACAACAATTCCAAAAAAAAGTGCGACACCTCCTAAAGTTGGTACTTTAAAAACATGTGAACTTCTCTCATTAGGTGCATCCATAAGCCCCTTTTTATGAGAAATTCTAATAATTTTTGGAATCGAAACCAATGTAATTACAAAAGCTGAAATAAATGCACCAACAATATTTACATATATTGGAGAAATTTTTAATTGATATAAAAATTCTAATATTTTAAAGTTTTCCATATTTTTTTAATCCATTAAATCCCCAATTAATCGTATAATAAAATGACTTAAATATATTCATATTCAAATATTTATAATATAAGTCAAACTGTTTTTTTGCTATTTTAATTTTATTTCTAGAGACTGAGTTATCTCTCATCCTATAAATTCCCAAAGGTTGTTTTATTGCCCTAGCATGTTTTACCTTTTTTAATAACTGTATCCACATGGCATGATCTTCTCTCAGCTCTACATCAGGAAAATAAATTTTACCAATTCGCTTCGAGTCATACATTGACGTAAGCATAGGTATTGGACAATTATATAAAATCCTTTCTGAATCAATATAATCTTCTGCAATAAAATCATTGAGTAGAGGTTCTAATTCTTCATTAACTCTTTTATAAGATGAATAAACTAATTCCTCCTTATTATTTTGTAAAAAATTAATCGATTCTTCTAAAAATTTTTCCTCCCATAAATCATCACTATCAATAAATGTAATATATCTTCCCTTTGCTTGATTTAAAGCAGTATTTCTAGCGTTTGCTGCACCTTTATTTTCGTTATTAACGAATAATTTTATTCTTTTATCATTTATAGACTTTAAAATTTCGACAGATTGATCTGAAGATTTATCATCTACAATAATCCATTCCCAATTTTCAAAAGTTTGATTCTTGATAGATTCATAAGTATCCTTAATGAATTTTTCAGAATTGTAACAAGGTGTTATAATCGATACTAATACTTCCATAATCCATATACTGCCCCTGGCGTAAAAAAAGTTTTATAATTTGCGAAATTCGATTTATGACCTTGCTTTACTTGGAACCAAAAAATCAATAATAATGTGTACGACACGAAACTTAAATAAATAAAGTTTCTTTTAAAATTAGCTCCATTGAAAGAATATAACATTCTACCTAAAGTTAATCCTAAGAACACTAAATAAAATCCTGGAAGCCTAATCCCAAAAATACCTTTACCTAAAAAGAAATACAATAATACTCCCATGATAAATAAATTTCTAAACATACAGTATAATTTATCATGAGCTGCGTATTTGTTATAAATCAAAATTGATATGACAGATATAATTTTTACAATATCTCCAATGGCAACATCAGATTCTGTATATAACTGACTTTGATAATCTTCAAACTTATCTTGACCAATTGGCATAAATTGCATAATAACTTCAATAATAGAATTTAAACCAGTATAGTTACCAATGATTGCGATTGTTACTAACCAACCAATTGTGACTTCGTTAAACTTCATTATTGCAATCCAATATGCTAGTATAAATACAATAATTGATTCGTGAAATTGAAAACCAATCGCTATACAAATCAAAAACTTTAATAATTTTCTATCTATTATATATCTTACAGAAAATATTGCGAAAGCATTTGCCATTCCTTGCCTAATATGTACATGCTCTTCGAACATGAAATTTGGCATTGCATATATAAACAATACTAAAAACGGAACGCCACCATATTTATAAAAAGTAGATGCCTTTAAAGTTAATGCTCCAATGGCCATTACTAAGGTTAACATTCCGAACCCAAAACCAAAGTCGCCTAAAATTTTATTCAATGATAAAAATCCTTTTTCCATTGAAGCCATCTCTGAAAACCTATCTAATTCAGACCATTCAATATCACCAACAAGTAAAAATGTCTTATGATATGCAATCCAATCTGGACTTAATGCATATCCTAATCCTGCAGTAAACATCATCAGTATTACAATTGCATAATACCATTGTTTACTTCCTTTTTCGTTCTTGGAGAATTCGAAATAAGATGTAACTACTAATAGAAAAAATATTAAATAATAAATTAAACTCATGAGCTTTTAAATTCTTGCTAAAAGTTTAAGATTAAGTAATGATATGGCATAAAAAAATTTCTTTTTAATGGGTAATGTTGAAAAATAAACCTCTCCAAACCTTTTATAATTTTTTATCTCTTTTTTGCTAATTAAATTACTAATTAAAAAATCATTTAACTTATTAATCATTTCAACCTTTAAAGATTTATCCTTTACATAGGCCAGATAAGCCAAAAAAGAATAATATCCTTGTATTATTTGAAAACGTTTTAATTCATTATTTTTCTGAAAAAATTCCGATTTTTTAAAATATTTCGTAACTTCTTCTACAGCAATAAACATATCTAAACCTTTCTCTGTATGAGTTTTAGAAATAGAATCTTGCCGTTCAAAATATTTATAAAAAGGCTGATTAATTTTTGAAATAATCTTTGAATCTAACACCAATTTTGGAATTAATTCTATATCTTCAAAATGAATTCCTTTACGGAATCTATGCTTATCGAATAAAAATTTCTTGAAAATTTTATTACAAGCAAAACAACTCATTTCACCGAAAATTGTTAAATCATCTTTCAAAATAATTTTCTCTGGCAATTGAGGTGATTGTGGTAAATGTCTAAATTCATTTCCGTTTTCATCAACCTTTACCAAATCACATAATACAATTTCTGAATTATGTTCTTTAGCCAAATAATACATTTTCTCAAACATATTACTAGCAATATAATCATCCGAATCTATAAAGGCGATAAATTCACCATTTGCCTTATCAATACCAGTATTTCTAGCGTCACTTAACCCTCCATTTTCTTTAATAATTGAAATAATTCGACTATCTAATCTTTTAAAACCCTCTATTATATTTTGGGAATTATCTTTCGATCCATCGTTTACTACAATTACTTCGATATCTTTTAATGTTTGATTTAAAATTGAATCAAGACATTTCGTAAGATATTTTTCTGTATTGTAAACAGGGACTATCACTGATATTTTTGGTTGATAATTCATTATATTGATTCGAAAATTGTTTCGTATTTTTTTATTATAATTTCTTTACTAAAACGTGAATGAATACTATTTATAATATCTTCTGATGAATGATTTTCAGTTAAAATGGTTTTAATTTTTTCAGCGAAACCTTTCGTATCTTCAATAGAGTAAATTTCTCCGTTGATCTTATTTTGAATAATTTCATTAATTCCACCTTGGCAATTATTCGCTAAACTATATGTTCCACACGCACCAGCTTCCAACAATACATTCGGAAAACCTTCATATCTTGAAGAAAGAATAAACAAATCCGCTTCTTTTAAATAAACAAATGGATTAGGAACATTCCCTTTGAAAATTACATTATCCAAATTCAATGTTTCCTTTTGTTGTAATAATTCCTCTTTGAAAGCTCCATCTCCTAAAATCGTTAGTTTGATATTTTCTTCCTTCAGATCATTCATTACATTTAATAATAAATCGAAACCTTTACGCGGCGAAAGATTTCCTATCGCAACAATATTTTTATAGCTCTTGTCAAAACCTAAATTAATTGTTTGACTTTTCATTTGATTTATTAAATCAAAATCCACTGGATTATTGATCTTTACGATTCTATTTTCCGAAATTCTAAAATTTTGAATCAAGTCATTTTTCATATCATCACTTTGCGCAATGATTTGATGAAAATTGTTATAAAAACGATAGAAAAATAATATCTCTTTTCGAGTTACATGCTCAGATACAACATTAGTTTCTCTCGCTATAAATTTTATTTTTGGAAATAATTTAATAAATGGCGCTAATAATACGCTCACTTCTCCCCACCCTCCAAAAACGATATCCGGTTGCTTATTAAAAATTAATTTTAAAACTCTGAAAATAGCAAATCGAATCCTATCAATCCTAAAATCGATTACATTTATATCACTTTTTAATTGATCTACAGGAAATCCTTTTTTATTAAAAAGAACTATAGTAGGTTCAAATTTTGCACGATCTATTTCATTTGCTAAAATAGATATTACTCGTTCAGCCCCTCCAAATGTTAAACCTGGTAATAAAAAATAGATTGATTTTTTTGACATATTAATTAACCCCTTTAAAAATCCAGTTATAAAAATATTTCCATATTGTTGGATGGTACCAAATTTTACTTTCTAATTTGGGTTGAATCGTTTTTAATTCACCATTATAATAGTCAGTAATTGCTAATTTCATTAACTCAATTCCTTTAGCAGTTTGGTATATTGGATAAGTTGTGAAATTATCATTATCATCAATAGATATAATTCCTTGATATAATATTCCACCTGTATCCACACCTTTATCCACTAAATGCACTGTTACTCCACAATTTTCCTTATCTTGATTAACAAGAGCCCAATATGCTCCATGAATACCACGATAACGCGGTGTAACTCCTTCATGCGTATTGATAAAAACAGCATCAATTTGTTCTAAAACTCTTTTAGATATAATTCTACAGCCATTCACTATCACTATATCTGGATTTAATTGTTTAAGAATTTCGATTGTTTTTTTATCGTTTACAGAATCAACCTTTATCAATTTATCTTCAGGTATATGTTCATCCGAAAGATTTAATTTCAATCGATTTGAAATTAATTTTTCTTTCGATATCTTTCTTAAAAACGGAAGAACCAAAATACCGAATAAGATTTGTCCAAAAACTTGAAAATATCCAATTCTTTTCGCTCTATTTTTTAGAATTTTTTTCATGCTTACTGGAACTTCTTGAATAACTTTTTGAATATCATAATCATCCTTTAAGCCATTATACATGTATCTAGTAGAAATGGCTTCTCCTGTTAGCATTACAATTTTTTTATCCATTGTTAGCATTTTTATAAGCTACTAGTTCTTTGAAATTAAAACTTTCGATTCCATATTTTTTATTTAATTCCGAATAATACTGAAAAATCTCTTCAAGCATTTCAAAATTTTCATTTGTATTTACACCAAATTCATGCGGATGCCACCATAAATGAAATATCTTATTCGTTTTCGCTGCAGCTTTCATTTGCTGTTTAATCCTAATTAATTTTAATTTTTGTAAAATTTTTCTACTATCATATGGACGTAGCCATCTACTAGCTCTAATTTGATACAGTTCATCATCTTCAATTTCATTAATATCTTGTAAATGATTACTTCCCATCCATACAAAATAATCTGCATAACGAAATGCTCTCTTGATTATCCCTTCATCTTCACCTCTTGCTGCAAAATGAAACCATATTTTTTCTGTTCCTCTATAGTTTTTAATCCCATATTTTTTGAAAATATTAATATAGTCTTTATTCAATTGATGTCTTGGAAAAATAAAAGATTCAATGTCAATACCCATAGCCTCTGCTATGGCAATTGAACTTTCTAAGTCTGCTACAAAAGATGTTTTATCTTGACCTGGTTCCAAACAATAATAATGAGAAAAAGTATGTGTTCCTATTTCTTGATTTTTATTTGCCTTCACCATTTCCACTAATTGTTTTCCATAATAATATCTCGGATCATTATGAATTGATTTTTTGATATAATCATTATAAGGTGATAAATTTTTATCAGTATAATTAGGTTTAATAGATGGTAAATAATTGTTTAAATCTCTAAAGTCGGAAGCAAACATGGCACCCACAGTGGCAAATGTAGCGTGAATGTTGTATTGATTAAATGTTTTTAAGAGTCGGGGTATAACCTCCCAAACTCCTAATACATTTTCACCGTATTCGTTAAAAGTATATTTATCTCTAATTCCCCAGAAAAGTTCAAAATCTAAAGAAATTACAAAAAATCCATGTTTAGACTTCATTTAAATTCTATTATTGATATATCCTTCAGTTGCTTTTTCGTTCGGGATAATTTGCATTGGATTTCCCATCACAATCGAATTATCAGGAACATCTTGTGTTACATAACTATTTGGTGCAATCAATACGTTATTTCCTATCGTAATTCCACCAACAATTACAGCATTTGTTCCAACCCAAACATCATTTTTTAAAATCGGAAAACCTTTTGATTTTCCACGGTTAGTTTGACCTAATGTCACACCATGAGCTATATTGCAGTTTTTCCCAATTTTAGCTTTTGGATTTACAACAACATGTCCCCAATGACCTAAGTTTAATCCAGGTCCAATTTCAGTTTTTGCCGAAATTTGATAACCATATTTTATTGAATATCTTCTCAACAATAAACGATAAACCAATCCTAATGGATGTTTAGTTGGATATTGTTGGGCTTTTCTTAAACAATATAAAAAACGAAAACCTGGACTCATAAAGCCTTTTAAAAAAGGGGAATTAGTCCAATATCCAAAGTTTCTGTAAAAATCTTTCTGAATAATTGATTTCATTTTAATTGTTTAAATATTTTTCTATTGAATTGACAGCATTCTTTAATTCAAAAGGTAATACTTTTGCTTCAATATTTTGTTGATATTTTTTCGCTTCTTCAGGTTGTTGAATAAAATATTTTAAACCTTCGTAAATAGCATCTTGCGAATTATCGATAATATGTCCTAATTCTCCATCATTCAACATTTCTCTAACCCCTGAAACATCAGTTGCTAAAATAGGTTTAGCTAAAGTCATCGCCTCAAATAAAACCGTTGGATAACCTTCATATCGCGAAGACAAAATATAATAATCTGCTTTAACGAAATATGGATAAGGATTTTCTTTGAAACCAATTAAATGAGCAGTATTGTTCACTTGTAACTCATCCACCAACTTTTTGATATTCGGAAAATCATAGCCATCGCCAACAATCCAAACTTGGTGTTTAAAACCTTCATCTAATAAACGACGATGCGCTCTTAACAAACGATCAAAACCTTTTTGTGGAAAAACAGTTCCAATCGAAACAAACGTAGGTTCATTTTCTATTTTCTGTAAATCACAAGGTTCTTTTGCTAAACGCTTGATTTCATCAACATCAATAGGATTATAAATTCGAACGACTTTATTTTTTTCGTCCTCTGAAACTGCCAAATCCAAAAACATTTGATTAATTTTTTCTGAAATGACTAAAATGCGGTCAAATTTGAAAAATGATTTCAAACGTTCATTTGTATATTCTGGAATGTTTGATAAATCGTTATGAATCCAAACAATTTTCTTAGAAGATTTAATCGGAGAATTTAGAATTTCATCGGCCATTCCGTGGATAGCAGCAAATTCTATATCATACTTTTTATTCGGTAAAATAAATTTATACAACAATTTTGGAAATTTTTTCAGAATGGTTTGATAAATCACTCTGAAAGCTTTTTCTGGAATATCCTGAGGTCGATTTGTCGTAATCATTTCTCCTTTATTCAAATAATAAATATTAATCCAAGACGGAACATCTTTTAAATATTTACCCGAATAAAGATTCAACAACAAGTCTATTTCATATTTATCTGGTGAAAGATTTTTTAAAAAAGTAACTAACACTTTTTCAGCTCCTCCATGTCGAAGCGAGCCAATACGTATTAATATTTTCTTCTTTTCAGCCATTATTTCGCAGTTTCTTTACGTTTGTATAAATAGAAATCTCGTCCTGAAGGTTTGAATTTATAAATTTTATCTAAGATAGGATTATCAGATTTTGCGACATCTGCAATTTTAAATTCTTTAATTAATTCATAATCATCATAAATTGACTGATCGGCCAATTTTCCTTTGAACATTGGTTTAAAATCCTCTAAAATATATTTTGGTTTCGCTTTATTGATTAGATTAGAAAAACCAACTTCAGTTCCATTTTTAACTATATTTTCTTCCGTTAAACGTTTATCTACCAAACCAACGTAGTCAATAACTTTTAACTTAGAAAAATAAGGAATATAGCCAGCCGGTTCTAAGAAAATATAATTATCCTTATTTGGTTCAATCGAATCTAAATATAATCCAATTTTACGCGCATGATTCCACTCTCCATGACCTGTTGCAATTGAATGAATTGCTTGATAAGCCGTAAAAGGAATCAGAATAAAAATACCATATGCTAGTGCTGTTTTTTTGTAAAAATCAATATCTAAAACAATTAAAATAATTGGTAAGAATAAACAAATTTGAGGTATCCAATAATACCAATCGAACCAAGAATTTGCCGCACCAAAAATCAAAGTTTTAATAATTCCGAAAGCGAATAAAAATCCAATGACTTTTTTACGGTTTGAATCCCATTTCCCCGCAAGAACAATTAAACTAATTAACGATAAGATAAATAAAATCGCTGTAGAAAAATTATAGATTGAAGTTGGGAATTTAATCATACCAAAATAGTTTGGTCCAAAGAATTTAAATTCAGTCCAACGCTCTAATAAAGTAGGATTAGCATAGTTATTTTTCTTTGAAGTAATGGTATTATTTACAATTTCGCCAAAATAAAACCAATTGAATGCAACGGTTGTTAACACAGCTAAAATTCCGCCTATCATCAATGCGGTGTTCCATTTACGTTGTTGGATTACGTCGTATATAAATAATATTCCTAGAAAAATACAAGTGTCTATACGCGTCCATAAAATGAAGATTGGTAAAAGAATAAATGCCCAATTTTTTCTTTCTACAAATCCATATTTAATTAATGCCATGTAGAAAAAGAAAAGCATTCCGAATTCCATTCCCAATATTGACATTTTAATTGCAGGTGGTAAAAAACTTACAAATAATAGGAACAATATGATACGGTTAGTCGATTTTAATAATAACTTACCTAACCAATAAATACCAATAGTTAAGAGAATTGTATTAAATACAAGTAAAGGGTAAATGAAATTTCCTTCTCCGAAAATAGATTGAAATAGGACACCTATAAAAACATATAAGTGTGTTGTTGAAGCTGAAATTTTTTCTGCACCATTATAGCCATATACACCATATTCGATAATATTTCGAGCGACGCGCCAAGAAATTAAAGCATCTTCTTGTATGTGTTTTGTTAAAAAGAAAATAGACTTTAGTGCAATTATTATGACAGAAGCAAAGAATATCTTCTTCTTGTCAATGTAATTTTTCATAGGTTAAGTTTAGTATGACAAATATATTAATTAAAATGCTTGAAAAAACTTTTAGACGCAATTTCAAACATAGCTTTATCGCCAGAAGTATCGCCAAAAGCAAAAACCTCATCATATAATGTCAAATCGATTTCTTTTTCGATTCTATTTTTTTTCTCTTTTTTATTACAATTCGGAGACGCAAATTTCCCAGTAAAGAAACCTTGGTCATCAAATTCTGCCTTTGTGCAAATTAATCCCATTTGATAATAATCTGCAAATGGTTGCAACCAAAAATCAACTGAAGCCGAAACTATAAATTTATCATGATAATTACTTACCGATTTAATATAATCATCCGCTTTCGTATAAATTAAATCTGGGTATTTCGCTTTAAAATAATTCTGAGCGAGTAAATTGATTTCAAAATAAGATTTACCTTTTAAGATACTGCTGATGAATTTTTCCTTCACTTTTCCCGGATCTAAAATTTTCAATTTTGAGAAAATAAATAATGGAATAAAGAGAATGAAAATTTTCCGATATTCTGAAGGAGAACAAAACTTTAAAAAATCGAAAAGTGAATCTTTTTTAGTCAAAGTACCATCGAAATCAAAAAGATATAAATTACGATTCATTACATTTTTAATTTTTTGAAAATAAATTCAGGAATATTTCGAATGATCATCATAATTCCCCACCAAACAAAAGTTACATAAACAATGTTACGCTTCTTTTTATAAGCTTTGTAAATAATATCTGCGGCTTGATCTGGTTGAGCTGTTAAAGGCTTTGGAGTTTCAATATCAGCGGTCATTTCTGTATCCATGAAACCTGGAATTACCGTCATTACATGAACTTTTTTATGAAATAAATAATTCCTTAAACCTGCTAAATATGCAGTAAAACCTGCTTTAGCCGAACCATAAATAAAATTTGATTGACGACCTCTTTCGCCAGCAACCGAACTTAAAGCAATGATAGTTCCACTACCTTTTGCTTCCATTTTCTTCGCAAAAAAGTTAATTAAGAATATAAGTTTAGAATAATTGATTTCAACAATCTTCATTGTATTTTCAATATCATATAAACCTTCTTCGGTATTTTTTCCTAAAAATCCAGAAGCACAGAATAATAGATCAGAATCTATATGTTCAATCGTTTGGTAATTATTTTTTTTAGTTAAATCAAATTCAATAATCTCACATTTTTGATCGTATTTCGCTTCAATGTGATTTGCTAACTTCATGGTTTTATCAACATTTGAAGTAAACAAATACATCATCGGAAATCGTTGCCCTTCTTTTAAGACCTTTTCTATAAAAGCCAAAGAAATATCTGAATTACTACCTAATACAATCATTGTTTTTTAAATCGATTTATACGTTCGTTTTGAATTGACTCAAATTTAGTTGAATCAACATTTTTTAAATAATTTGTTAAACTTGGTTTGGACATAGCATCTTTCGTACGATAAATTCTACCTCCATTACGTTCAACAATTTCATCTAATTTTTCAATTAGTTTTTTAAGTCCTTTATTTACTTTAAAATCTAAAGCTAATGTATAACCTGGTTGAGGAAAAGAATTGTACGCTTTTGAATTACTTTCTCCAAATAATTTTAAAACAACTAAAAAAGAGCCATTTCCACTATCTGCAATTGTTTTCAAAATTTCTCGCATACCTTCCAATCCGTTATTTTTAGGAATAACAAACTGATATTGAATAAAACCATTTTTCCCGTATATACGATTCCAATTATGCACCATATCCAACGGATAGAAAAATTGATCATAATCAACATAATTCTTAACATGCTTTTTTAATTGCTTATTAAAATACAACCAATTAAAAACTTTTATTGATAAAGGATTCAAAGCAAAATTCGGAAAGAAAAATGGAATATTTAGCTTCGGTTTTTTCTTAATTTTTAAAGGATTTTTCTTTATATTTTCAGAAACTTCATCTAAAGTTGCGTGTTCCCCACGCAACATAATTGATTTACCCAAAGAATCACCTTTTTGTAAACAATCTAACCATGCCACTGTATAAGTCCAGGATTCAGACTCTTCAAATAATTTAAAAATTTCATCTAAATTTTTTGCTTGAATGGCTTCATTACGGATGTAGGCAGTTTCAATTTTTTTTAGTAAAAAACGAGCTGAAAGAATTACACCTGTTAATCCCATTCCACCAATCGTAGACCAAAATAATTCAGGATTATCGTTTCGTGAACAGCGTACAATTTCTCCGGATTCTATCATTAAATCAAAATAAACCAAATGCTCTGAAAAACATCCGTCCACATGATGATTTTTACCATGAACGTCAGAAGCAATTGCGCCACCAACTGTAATAAATTTTGTACCTGGAGTAACTGTAATAAAATATCCAGCAGGAACTGAGGCCTCTAAAATATCTGACAATAATACTCCAGCTTCAACCTCAATAAAACCTCTATCTCGGTCAAAATCTATAAATTTATTCCATTTTTTTGTAGAAATTACATCATTTTGAAATGAAGCATCACCGTAACATCTTCCATTTCCTCGTGCTATTAATTTATTAGAACTTGAAATTGCTTCCTTGTACTCATCTATAGACTGCGGAATATATTCGTTTGTTTTAATGGAAGGATACAACCCCCAATTGGTAATACTTTTTGATTTATTTATTCTCATTATTTAAAATAAATTAATAGAAAAAAGGTAATTCCCCATATAACAATTAATGTTTGCAGAAATATATCTTTAAAAATTAATTTGGTTGGAGATTCCGTTTTTTGAAATACAAATGTTTGTTGCAAATATCTAAGAATACCGGCGAAAACAAATACAAATGTATAAATTATGTAATGATGAAATTTGGATTGTGTTTCATCTGATAAAATAAACATCAGATAACTGACTATTGTAACTGTACATGAAATAACCAAAGCTGCATTAACGAAAGGTTCGTTGTAACCGTCTAATGATTTACGTGTAGTTCCGGTTAATTCTGCATTGATTAATTCTCCACGACGTTTGCCTAAAGCTAATATTAATGCCGCTGTAAATGTTAACAAAATAGTCCAGTCTGAAATGATAATTCCTGTGATATAGCCACCAACTAAAACACGCATTAAAAAACCTGTTGCGATAATCATTACATCAAGTATAGCGATTTGCTTTAATTTGAATGAATAAGCTACATTCATTAAAAAATACACCAATAATATTGCCCCAACTTTGTAATTCCCCAACAATAAGCTTCCGCCAATTGAAATAAGTAGTAATAGCAGAAATAATATTATAGCATTTTGTTTAGATATAGTTCCGGCAGCTAATGGACGATTTTTCTTTTCAGGATGCTTTTTATCTTTTTCGATATCTACATAATCGTTTATGATGTAAATACTACTCGCTACAAATGAAAATAACACAAAACCGACAAAAGATTGTATCATTAAATCTGTATTGAAAAAATTCCCTGAGAAGAATAATGGAATGAAAACAAATAGGTTTTTCACCCATTGTTTTACACGCATAAGTTTAAGGTATTGTTGCATTAGCTAGTTTTTAATTTGGTATAAATTACGCTTAAAGGGTAAATCATTAGTGATAATACTTTAAAATATTTTAAACCATTATTTAACTCAGAAATACCTTTTTTATTTAAAATACCATACAGATGATACCCAACAATATTTCTTATTAATGCTTTAGGATATTTATACAATTGCTTACCATAAGAATTAAGAAAAGATTTATAACCTTCCATTAAACCATAAGTATTTTTCCCAGACCATCTTGTATTAGAAACAGATTGTTTATCATCTTCATCTAAATGATAATTACGAACAACTTTGTTAATAAACCTAGTTTTTATTCCTTTTGCGTCATATGTATTAAAAAATACAGATTGAGGTATATATCCTTTATTTTTATAAATAGAATAATCAAATTTTTCAAGTAATCGCTGATAAGTTTTGGTTATAAACATACCATTTTTATCACCTCTTACTTTATATTTATAACGCATTTCTAATATAGTGCCATCAAAACCTTCATTAGGATATTTATCGCCGACCAACTCGCCATTTTCAAATTGAGATAATCCCATAACTGATATAAATTGATCTTGATCTGAAATTTTTTCAGCCTCATTATACAAAATTTCTAATGCATTAGCTGGGTAAGAATCATCAGAGTCGTATATCACAAAATACTTTGATTGGACTTTTTTAATCCCTTCAAATACTGTTATAAATTTATGTTGATTTTCATTCCAATGGTAATCGATATCTATTATTCCTTCACTTTGAAATTGAGAAACAATTTCATTTGTATTATCCGTAGATCCATCGTCCATGATAATCCATTTAAAATCTTTAAAAGTTTGATTTTTTAATGAATCATAAACTCTTGGTAGTGTATGTGCGCGATTGTATGTAGGAGTAACAATTGTAATTTTAGTTTCTCTCATTTTGTAATTTCAATTGATATTGTTGTTCAAAAACTTCTGAAACTTGACGATAAATTTCATTTTCATCAAATTTTTGATATGCTGTTTTAGTCCCGTCTATAATTTTATTTACTAAATCCGAATTGGTCATAAACTCTTTCATAGCTTGGTACATTTCGTCTTCATCATATTTAATTAAAACACCATCTACTCCATCTTCAATCATTTCAGAAATTCCACCAACGTTTGTTGATATTATAGGTTTTCTCATACACATTACCTCACCGATTACTAATGGATAAGATTCAGATTGTGTGGGTAAAATAAAAAAATCTGAAGCTTTAATGTATGGATATGGATTAGTTTGTGTATCAAACAAAATAAAAGAATCTTCTACATCAAGCTCTTTCCTTTGATTAATTAGATTTTCCATTTCATTACCACCACCAATAACTGCTATTTTATGCTGAAACCCTTCATCAAGTAAACGTCTATGTACCTTCATTAAGGTGTGATATCCTTTACGAGAATGTAATCTACCTAAAGAAGAAAATACAGGATACTCAGTTTTATAATCATATTCAAATAAATCAGCTTTAGCCAAAACCTCATCTACTTTTATAACGTTATAAATTACTGTGCTTTTTGGGTATGTTACTTGGTATAAATCATCGATAACTTGACGCGTTTGTTTAGAACCAAAAATCATAAAATCAAATTTTTTCATTTTTTCGATGCGACTCAAAACTCTTGCTTTGTCTTTATCGTAGCCAACATCTGAATGAAACCAACCGATTTTACGTGATTTCTTGTTTGGTGAATTTAATACCATATCAAATTCAGCATAACCAGGAGAAACTTCTATATCGTATTTTTCTGGAACTTTTAACTTATATAATATTGAAGGAAATTTATCATAAATTTCTAATTTCACTCTTCTCCATGCTAATTGGATCTTTTGAAATAAAGGATTTGAACTCATCTGTTCTTTTCCTTTTTCAACTACTATTAATTTAATATCATTAGGAATATCTTTTACTAATTCTCCTTGATGTAAATTAAGCATTAATGTGAAATCAAATTTATCTTTTGGTAGATTTCTTAATAAATCTAATACTACACGAGGAACTCCACCCATTTCTAATGAACGAAGCCTAAAAAGTACTTTGATTTTAGGTTTTTGGTTAGTTGTTTTCATAGTATTCTTAAAGATATACGAAAATACAATCTTTAATTACTAATTCTCAGTATTGAAATAAATTTAATTAGAAAATGACTAATTTTACAACATGTTTAAAATTGGTCAAAAAGTAAAAGTTATTGATGATGATATTTCTGGTGTAATCACTAAAACAAAAGGTGAATACGTTTACTTTAATGATGAATTTGGTTTTGATTATGAATACCATCAGTCAGATTTAATCAAAGATATTGAGATTGATTATGATGATTATAAGGATATCGAAATTAAAGAAATCACAAAAGCTGTTTTTAAAACATTTAGAAAATCACATCGTCATCCTTATTTAACAAGAGAAGTTGATTTACATATAGAAAATTTGGTTGATAATTGGAAAGATTTAGACAACTCTGAAATCTTACAAACACAATTAGACGTAGCTAGAAATGAAATTGAAAGAGCTATGCTAGAAAGTCAAATTCGATTAATATTAATCCATGGTTTTGGTAAAGGAATTTTGAAGAAAGAATTGACAAATTTACTGTATCGTTATACTAATTTAGAATTTTACGACGCGTCGTTTAAAGAATACCACGGAGATGCAATTGAAGTTAAATATATTTAAAAAGAGAAGCTTACAAGCTTCTCTTTTTTATAATGCATTTTTTATATAATTCATTAAATCAAAATAATTTTGACGATCAATACCATGTCCACTTCTATATTCGTGGTATTCATTTTTAATATTTAATTGATTCAATAAATCCTTTCCTAGTCTTGCAGCTGTTATTGGTAAAATTACATCTTCTGTTCCGTGAGACACGAAGAAATTTAAGTTTGAAAAATCTTTTGTTTGATCAAAATCTCCAATAATTTTATACTCAGGATACCCACTTAAAATCATTACATTTTTTACTTTTTCAGGATAATTCATTGCGATGGAATAACTTAAAATAGCTCCTTGACTAAAACCTGCGATAAAAACATTCTTTGAATCTAAGTTTTCTTGTTCAACGATTGCATCAATAAAACCAACTAATACCTCTCTTGATTCAACTGCCTGATTGATATCCATGTATTTTTCATTATTTTCAAAACTAATATCATACCATGCAAAACCACCGAATTGAATGTCATAACGAGCACGAACTGAAATTACATGTGCTGTTTCAGGCAAATCTGGAGTAAAACTAAATAAATCTTCTTCGTTACTCCCATAACCATGAATCAATAAAAACAATTGTGGATTTTCAGATTCAATTATGGGTTTTCTTTCAATATATTTAATTCCGTTTAATTCTTTCATTATTATACTTTTTGTAAAAATAATCGATATTCTTAACAAACAAAAAAGAGGAAAATTAATTTTCCTCTTTTTATTATACTTTAATATGTCCCCAATTTTCACCAGATTTTATACGATAAAGTTGCATTTCGCTAATACCAAATTGCTTTGCGATCAACTTTAATCGAGTTCGTCTATTAGGATCTAAAATCATTTTCTTAATTCTGATTACCTGAGTTGTCGTCAATTTATTTCCATCCATTTTCTTACGAGTTTCCAAAGATTTTTTTACACCTTCTTTATACAACGGACTTCCCATAAAATGATCTCTAAACTCTTCTTTTGTTGCCCAAAATAAATTGGTCGCCTGGCAATTGTCTTTTATATAATCTTTATGCAATAAGTATATTTGATCTTCAGTTGGTTTTTCTAAAAAATTTTCAGCAACCATGCGCGAAAACATTTTCGAATAGTTTTTTACTTTCCCATCCTTTGTTATTTTATATCGAAAAACCTTATAACCATTAATCAAAGAACCTTTTAATTCAGCACCATCCTCAATAACATTAGTATATCTAATCAATCTTCCATAATTAGATATTGCGTAAGTATATTTCAGTCCTTCTTCTAATTTTAAATCCTTAAAATTTTCTCCAATTAATACTTTAAACATAAATATTCAATTCTTTTTATTAAACTCTAAATTTTGACTAAAATCCTTCGAAAACTCCCAAACCGAAAAGAGCAAAATCGTATTTTACCGGATCGTTTTGATCCATTTCTCTCAATTTGAAATCTAATTCTTTCAATGCTTTTGCATCATTTTGTTTCCTTGTCAAAATCCCTAATTTTCTTGCTACGTTACCCGAATGAACATCTAACGGACACGATAATTTAGATGTTGGTATCGATTTCCAAATTCCTAAATCAACACCGTTTGCATCCTTCCTAACCATCCAACGTAACCACATATTTATACGCTTTGCAGCAGAATTATTTAACGGATCAGATATATGTTTTTTTGCCCTTTCTAAAGGTTCAATTTCAAAAAAAATAGTTTTAAACTTTGAAATAGCTTCTTGCATAGAATCATCGCTCTGATGCTGCGAAAAAACATTTTCTAAATCATGATAGGTAGTATAGATATGCTTTAAACTGCGTATGAAATATTTAAAATCATCAGCGTTAAAAGTTCTGTGTACAAATCCATCCGCCTTATTTAAATCATCTTCAGAAAAACTCATCACAAAATCATAAGGTGAATTTCCCATAATGTTCATCATTTTATTTGCATTATTGATGATCATTTTACGATTTCCCCAAGCGATAGTAGCCGCTAAAAAACCTGCAATTTCAATATCTTCTTTTTGTTGATATCGATGTGGAATTTGTACAGGATCTGTTTCAATAAAATCTAACGTATTGTATTGATTAACCTTTTCATCTAAAAAATCTTTAAGCTCGTCAAATTTCATTATACATTAAAATTCAGTTTGGAATTTCCCGTCGTGCATAACTAATTTTCGATCAGTTAAAGACGCCAATTCCTCATTATGTGTTACGATAACAAAAGTCTGACCAAATTCTTTTCTTAGATTAAAAAACAAATCATGTAGCTCTTCAGCATTCTTTGAATCTAAGTTACCCGAA
The DNA here is from genome assembly GCF_017948305.1 of Faecalibacter bovis. Lineage (NCBI taxonomy): Bacteria > Pseudomonadati > Bacteroidota > Flavobacteriia > Flavobacteriales > Weeksellaceae > Faecalibacter > Faecalibacter bovis. The sequence continues at coordinate 1,466,642 of NZ_CP072842.1, read as the reverse complement.
GGTTCATCTGCAAAAACAACTTTTGGCTGATTTATTAAAGCTCGTGCTACTGCAATACGTTGTTGTTCACCTCCAGAAAGTTGATTCGGTTTGTGATTCATACGATGCGAAACACCTAAATAATCCATCAAATCTTTGGCACGTTTTTCTGCCTCCGATTTATTTGTTTTTCGAATAAAAGCCGGAATACAAATATTTTCTAACGCTGTAAATTCAGGTAACAATTGATGAAACTGAAAGATAAAACCAATATTTTCATTTCTAAATTTAGATAAATCACGGTCAGATAACTTAGTTATATCCTGACCATTTATTAAAATTTCTGTGTTATATTCTTTCGGTTCAGAACTTTTTTCTAATGTTCCTAAAATTTGTAGCAATGTTGTTTTTCCCGCACCAGATGCACCTACTATAGATACAACTTCACGCTCGGCGATCTCTAATGAAACATTTTTCAATACTTCAAGTTCGCCATATTTTTTTACAATATTTGTTGCCTTAATCATGATGCTGTAAATATAAGAAACTATTCAGTAACTATAATTTTTAAAGATTTGGATTGATACTTCGGAATTAATCCGTCAGGTGTTAAACCTATGAAAGCCTTATACTCACCAGGAGTTAATCTAGGCTGATAATTAAATTCAAAAACAAAACCATCTTTTTGTTCATACGGATTTGTCCAATTATTCATCGGAACATTAATTTCTTCTACAATATAATACTGTTGATCTTCCGTTATAAACAAGCTTAATTTTACTTTTTCCTTTTTTAACAAATCAATATCTATGTTATTTAATTGAATTTTAATTCGCGAAGGTACATTATACTTCAATTCTAATTCATTATCCTCTATTTCTAAAAATAAAGCTTCTGTATGATGAATTGGTTTATAATTATCAATAATGTTAATATAAAATTGTTTCTTTTTTAGTCCTTCAAAACTAAGCATAGATTCCTTCCAAGGAGTGATATATGTAAAAGGTTTATTTAATAAATTCTCAGTATCCCACAACGAGAATTGACTATGTCTATTTCCTAATGTGCGATAAACAACTCCTTGCCTATCTTGATTATAAAATTGAAAAATTGATGCTTCTTGATATTTTTCAAAAGCTACAATCTTGGTATGTGATAATTCGCCTGAAAGTTCTCCAAAAGTCTTTGTTTCGTAGAATGGTGAAAAGTAAGGAATCGTAATTATAATTCGTCCCACTATCATTAAACCTATTGTAGAAAAACCTAAAATTTCGAACTGTTTTGTATTTTCTTGTTTCCTGATATACCAGTATAATAGCAATCCTAACCCGATATAACTAATCAATAACCATTGTGCTTGTGTGGTATCTTTTATGGTTGAAATTAGAAAAAATAAGAAAGGTCCAACTACTAACCAAAATACTGATTTTTGAAATAAATCAGACTTATTAACATCTACTAAAGCTTTACCTATATAAATAAACAATAATCCAGCGGCACTTAGTATAGCAGTTAAAATGTAAATTAATGGTTGTGTGAAACTAAATTTTTGTTCCGCACTGCGATCAATAAAATGATACGAAATTGGCGGAAAATCATTTTGATACAACCAAAATAAATGTGGTGAATAAAGTAATAATGAAAATAAAACCGCGATATAGAATGTTTGTTTCTTTATTAAAAATGTTAGTATTGGTAATAAGGTAAAAGCTAAAACTAAAACTCCATGATATTTACTATACATCAAACCTGCGAAACATATTCCCAGTAAAGCTGTCCATCGAAATGCTTGATTTTTTATATAATTTTTTAATACATATAAATAAGAAACAGTAAAAAACAATAATGATGCGTCTGGAGTAGATACAAAGGAAAAAACTTGAACAAGCAATAAACTAAAATAAATTATAGTAAATAATTTAATTTCTTTTTTGGTTTTCGGTTCAACAATTTTCCAAAATAGATAAACCGTAATCGTATTAAATAAAACAGTGAAAAAACGTGCGCCAATTTCTCCATTAAATATAAAATCTGACAACGCAATCCAAAGAGCAATCATTGGTGGATGGTCAAAATATCCGAAGTCTAATTTTGTACTCCAAAGCCAATAATAAGCTTCATCATCAATTATTGGTGTAAAAATACCCTGAACTAAATTTAGGATAAATACTATTATTAATAATATACGAAGATTCATTTTACAATAGGTATAACATCACAAACTTAAAATATATTTTGTCAATTTTAAGGGATAATTAACCTAAAAACCTTAATTTATTTATTAAATTTAGATTAACCTGATAAAATTAATGATTCAAAATTTAGAATACCTCAACAATTATTCTATTTTTGTAATTGAAAAATCAAAAAAAATGAATCTTCACGAATATCAAGGAAAAGAAATTCTTAGTAAATATGGTGTGAGAGTTCAACGTGGAATTGTTGCAACTACACCAGAGGAAGCTGTTGAAGCCGCTAAAAAATTAACAGAAGAAACCGGAACAGGATGGCATGTTGTGAAAGCTCAAATTCATGCAGGTGGTCGTGGTAAAGGTGGAGGTGTTAAACTAGCCAAAAATTTAGACGAAGTTAAGGAAAGAGCAAACGATATTATCGGAATGCAATTAGTAACTCCTCAAACTTCTGCTGAAGGTAAAAAAGTTCACCAAGTTTTAATCGCTGAGGATGTTTACTATCCAGGTGAATCTGAAACTGAAGAGTACTATGTTTCTGTATTATTAGATCGTGCGACTGGTAAAAATATGATTATGTATTCTACTGAAGGTGGAATGGATATCGAAGAAGTTGCTGAATCTACTCCAGATAAAATCTTTACTGAAGAAATTGATCCTACAGTTGGAATCCAAGGTTTCCAAGCTCGTAAGATTGCTTTCAACTTAGGTTTATCAGGAAATGCATTTAAAGAAGGTGTTAAATTTATCACATCATTATACAATGCTTACGTTGCTATTGATGCATCTATGTTCGAAATTAACCCAGTATTAAAAACTTCTGATGATAAAATCATCGCAGTTGACGCTAAGGTTACTATTGACGATAACGCATTATTCCGTCACCCAGACATCGCTGCTTTACGTGATACACGCGAAGAAGATGAAACTGAAGTTGAAGCTGGTGAGGCTGGATTAAACTTCGTAAAATTAGACGGTAACGTTGGTTGTATGGTTAACGGAGCTGGTTTAGCAATGGCAACTATGGATATCATTAAATTATCTGGTGGTAATCCAGCTAACTTCTTAGATGTTGGTGGTACTGCTGATGCTGAACGTGTAGAAAAAGCTTTCCGTATCATTTTAAAAGATGAAAACGTAAAAGCTATTTTAGTTAACATTTTCGGAGGAATTGTACGTTGTGACCGTGTTGCTCAAGGTATCTTAGATGCTTACAAAAACATGGGAGACGCTATCAATGTTCCAATCATTGTTCGTTTACAAGGAACAAATGCAGAATTAGCTAAGCAAATGATTGATGAGTCTGGATTAGAAGTTCACTCAGCAATTACATTACAAAATGCAGCTGATAAAGTAAAAGAATTAGTAGCTTAATAAATACATTCATAAAAAAGTCATTCGGAATCGAATGACTTTTTTTTATTCTTTTTATAATGTGAAAAAATACCCCAATCGACACGAATCAATTGGGGTATTTTGTTTGTTATATTTTTGGATTAAATATCATCAAAATTGATATCAGTAAAAGATTCTAAATTAGTTTCTCCTTCATCCTTCTCATCAGATTTGTACTTCTTCGTATCAAAATCTTTTTGATGGCGTTCAGAAATTACTTCTTCACCTTTATTTTGAAATACATATTGAGTAGTTTCGTCTAACATATCTTTAAAACTTTCAAAATCTTCCTTATATAAATAGATTTTGTGTTTTTTATAGAAGAAAGAACCATCGTCTCCTGTATTCTTTTTACTTTCTGTAATTGTTAAATAATAATCACCAGCTCTCGTTTCTCTTACATCGAAAAAATAGGTACGTCTTCCCGCTCTCAATACTTTGGAAAATATTCCATCTGCCTCCATTTTTTCTAGATTTTCAAAATCACTCATATGGCTTAATAATAGTTGTTTGTTAAAAGTTTCCTAACAAAACTAAAAAAAAATATCAAATAACAAAACGAAGTGTTAAATAAAAACAAATTTTTAACCAAAATTGATTAAAAATTTTAATCTGCTATTTGTTTATTGAAAAGTTCGTAATAAAACCCTTTTTTAGCTAACAACTCTTCATGCGATCCACTTTCAACAATTTTTCCTTCGTCTAAAAATATAATTTGATCTGCATTTTTGGCTGACGAAACACGATGTGTAATTATAATTGATGTTTTAGCCTCAAAATCAGATGCTAAATTATTCAGGATTTGTTCTTCAGTTTCTGTATCAACAGCAGATAAACTATCATCAAATATTAAAATATTAGGATCATTAACTAATGCTCTTGCTATAGATACACGTTGTTTTTGACCACCAGAAAGTGTTACACCTCTTTCCCCTACAACGGTATCATATTTTTCTTTGAATCGATCAATATTACTAGCAACAACAGCTTTTTCGGCAAACTTTTTAGCTACGTCTACATCTGTTTCATCAGATCCAAATAAAATATTGTTAGTTAAAGAATCTGAAAATAAAAACGCTTCTTGTGGAACGTAACCAATTTCCTTTCGGATTGATTCTACACTAATTTCATGCATATTTTTATTATCAAATAATATTTTACCCGAAGTAGGCTCCAATAATCGTGCAACTAACAATGCTATTGTTGATTTTCCTGAACCTGTTTTACCTAAAACAGCAAGCGTTTCGCCTTTATTAATTTTAAAAGAAACATCATTTAAAGCTATAATCCCTGTATTTTCATAAACATAAGTTACGTTCTGGAATTCTATATCACCTTGAATTTGGATTTTATTATTTGGATGGTCGATAATCTCAGATTTCTGATTTAGGAATTCATTAATTCGAGCCATCGAAGCTTCAGCGCGTTGCACAACCGTTGTAATCCAACCTAAAGAAGTAAATGGCCAAATCAACATATTCAAATACAAGAAAAATTCTGCAATTGCTCCAATATCTAAATCACCATTAATGTATTTTAATCCACCTAAATAAAGAATAATTAAATTTGATACACCAACAATAATTACCATTAAAGGTCCAAACGCAGCCTGAATTTGAGATAAATGCAAGGCTTTTTTCTGGTACTCTTCAGCTTCTACAGCATATTTAGATTTTATATATTCTTCGGTATTAAAAGATTTTATCACGCGAATTCCTGCAAATGTATCTTGTACAGATGACGAAATTGTAGATTGCTGTTGTTGAACTTTTTTACTCCTTTGATTAATTTTATTCGCAACATTATAAATTAATATAGAAAGAATTGGCAAAGGCAAAAGTGTATATAAGGTAAGATCTGTATCGACACGAGACATAAAATAACCAATAATCAACACACGTGAAACTAAATCTACTGGATACATAATACCAGGACCTAAATACATACGCACCAATGCAACATCTTCTGTAATACGATTCATTAAATCCCCAGTCTTATTCTTTTTATAAAACGAAAGAGATAAATGTTGATAATGTTGGTAGATCTTATTTTTTAGATCAAATTCTATCAAACGAGAAGTCACAATAATCATTTGTCGCGTACCCACAGTTAATGCACCTCCAAGAATTTTAAATCCTAGGAAAGCTAAACTGGCATACATCAACCCTTGTTTTAGAAGATCTAAACTTTGTTCAGAATTTTCGCCAAAATTGGTTAATAATCCTTCTACCGTATTGATTGCCTCACGAATAAAAGTAACTGAATATACCTGCACAAAATTGGCAGATATCGTAAAAACGAAGCCTAATAATAGTCTCCATTTATACTTCCATAAAAAATTATTTAATTTCTGTAACGATTTCACAAAACAAAATTACATCTTTTTACTTACCTTTGCATTCTTAATAGACGTTATATCATTGAAATTATGTTGGGAAGAAGACAACTCCGCGAAAAAGTTATGCAAAGTGTATATGCATACAACAGTTTAGGAACTGAAGGTGACGAGAGAATTGTAGAGAAAAATTTGATGAAAGGTATTGATCAAATCTACGATTTATACATTTACTTACTAAACTTAGTTAAAGTTCAACAAGAAATTGCTTCAAATAAAATAGAACTTGTTAAAAACAAGAACTTTCCAACACAAGAGGATTTAAACCCAAACATGAAGTTTGTAAATAACAAGATGTTCAAAATTTTAAGCCAAAATTTAGAATTATCTCGTTACACGCAAAACAACAAAATGTACGATTGGGACATCTATGACACTTACCCGAATAACATTTTTAATAAATTAGTAGAAAGCGATTTATATAAAGATTACATGAAAAACGATGTAAATTCTTTTGATGAAGATCAAGAATTTATTATCAATTTCTTTGTAGAATTTATCGCAGAATACGAAGATTTACACGATTGGTTTGAAGGAATCCAATTAAATTGGGCAGATGATTTATACATTGCTAATTCAATGGTTCATATGACTTTAAAATCATTCCGTAGCTCTTCATCACCATTAATTAGCTTATTTAAAGTTTACAAAGATGCTGATGATAAGAAATTTACAGAAGAATTATTCCGTAAAACTGTTCGTCATCAAAAAGAAACTCGTCAAATTGTAGAAGATAAAGCTAGTAACTGGGAAATTGATCGTATTGCTACAATCGATTTAATTATTTTAGAAATGGCGTTGACTGAGTTTTTACACTTCCCTAATATTCCAGCAAAGGTTACAATTAATGAATATATCGAATTAGCTAAAAATTATTCGACAGAAAAATCAAAGATTTTTGTTAACGGAATCTTAGATAAAACCTTAAAAGAGTTAAAAGACAACAATAACTTACCAAAATACGGTAGAGGATTATTATAATTCCATTTTATTTTTTTTAAATTTGGTAAAACTTATTTCTTAAAAAAATGAAAACAAAATTATTTATATTAGGTGTTGCTGCATTAGTTATGACAACTACAGCTTGTAAAGAAGAAAAAGCAACAGATTTATATTCTGAAGAAGAAATTGCTGAACAAGCAAGTAAAGTTGTAGATCCTGCAACAGCGCCTGTAATGACTTTAGCTGAAGCTACACACGATTTTGGAGATGTTAAAGCAAACGAAAAAGTACAAGCTTACATCAAATTTACAAATAGTGGAAAATCTCCATTAATTATCCAAGATGCTTCTGCTACTTGCGGATGTACAGTTCCTGAATTCCCTAAAACACCAATTGCGGTTGGTGCAACAGATTCTATTAAAGTAGAATATACAGCAGGAAACATGAACGGTAAACAACAAAAAACTGTTACATTAGTAACAAATACAGCTAACGGAACTGAGCAATTCAACATTTCTGCAAATGTTGTTGGAGCTACAGAAGCTGCTCCTAATGCTCAACAAGCATTTGGACAATAATTATTTAAAATTTAAAAATGATTCAAACAATATTTTTACAAGCAGAAAGTGGTGGAATGATGTCTATCCTTATGCTTGGTGGGATGTTCGCAATTATGTATTTCTTCATGATTCGACCACAACAGAAAAAAGCAAAAGAAGAAAAAACATTCCAAGCTGAAATTAAAAGAGGTTCTCAAGTTGTTACAACATCAGGAATTCATGGTAAGATTAATGAAATCTATGATGATGCTGTAATCATTGAAACTGGAGCTGGAAAAATTAAATTTGAGAAAGCTGCGATTTCAAGAGAATTAACTTTAGCTCGTTACAGCAAAAATGTAACGAAAGAAGTTGAAAAAACTGAGGATTAAGTAAAAGATAAAACTTTCTTAAAATATTAAAATGCCGAGGAAATCCTCGGCATTTTATTTTAAATTGAATCCATGAAAAAAACAACCACAAAAATAATTGGACTAACTGGAGGAATTGGATCAGGAAAAACAACAGCAGCTAAATATTTTGAAGAATTAGGTTTTCCTTTATACAATTCTGATTTAAGAGCCAGAAAAATTCAAAATGAAAATCCTGAAGTTATTCAAAAAATAAAAAATTTATTTGGCGAAGAGGCTTATAATGAAGATGGAATGAATAGGCATTTTATCGCTGCACAAACTTTCAACGATAAGGATAAACTACAACAATTAAACGCAATTGTTCATCCCGCTGTTTTCAATGATTTCAAAAATTGGGTTGATGAACAAAATTCTGCTTATGTCATCAAAGAAGCTGCTATTTTGATAGAAAGTGGAAGTTATAAAGATTGTGACATAATTATTTCTGTAATTGCTGATAAAGAAATTAGAATTGCACGCACCATTGAAAGAGATGGATTAACGCGAGAACAGATTTTAACACGTATGGCAAATCAATTAAGTGATGATGAAAGAAAAGAATTTTCAGATTATGTAATTGATAATAGTCAAGATTTGACTTACTTGTATCAACAAGTGAAAAATATTGTTGACAACATCAAAAAAACGTAATTTTGAACCATATTACAATCAAATGAGAAAAGGTTTTTATAAAGTCTTGATTGCTATCATGAGTATTGCTTTAATTGGATTAATGATTATCCAATTTTATTGGCTGAATTTAACTTTCCGTTCGGGGTTAGAGAATTTCAATACCAGCGTATACCAAGCAATGAATGCAACTACTACAAAGGTTAATAAATACGAAATTGAGAAATATTATTATAAATTAAATAACATCAATAGTGATTTAAAGGCAAGTGTGGATAAACCACAAGCTTTCTCATCACAAATTATTAAAGATTCTTTAGGCGTAACTTATGCTTATGTTACTAAATATGTTGTTGAAAAATCTATGGTTCCGATTTCTGGAACTTATAATGACAGTTTAACAAAAGCTAACATTTATACGCAAGAAAAAGTATATAAAATTGATAAAGATTCCGCTTCGAGAGGAGTAGGAAATTTAAACCTTAATTTGGAAGAATCTTTACGAGATGGTACATATACAATAGAAAATATGGCTCGTTGGGATGCTGGTACTACTCCACTCGACAAACGTATTTCTTACAAAATGTTAGATTCTATTTTCAAGAAAGAATTAATAAAATACGGAATAAAAGCTACTCCTCGAATTGGTATTATTACAAAAGATTCTTTATTAACAAATATCAAATCTGAGAATTTTAAAGAAAAGAACATCAAATTTACAGTTCCACTATTTTATGATAGAAATGACCATGCTGAATATAATTTAACAGCATATTTTCCAGATCAGAATTATGTAATTTTAGGCGATGTAATTCCAATTGTGTCGTTAACATTTATCCTTACAATGATTATTGTGACAGTATTTGCTTTAGCCATTTATTACATGCAAATGCAACGTCGTATATCTGAAATTAAGACTGATTTCATCAATAACATGACACATGAATTCAAAACCCCTATTGCAACTATCAACATTGCATCGGATGCTTTAAAGAATTCTAAGATCATTTCTGAACCTGAAAAGGTGAAATATTATGCCGATTTGATCAAGCAAGAAAACAAACGTATGAACGCTCATGTAGAGATGGTTTTAAGAATGGCTAAGCTTGAAAGAAATCAAATGGATTTAAATATTGAAGAAGTAAACATGAATGGTATAGTTCAAAAAAGTATAGAACCTATACGTTTTATTGTTGAAGAAAGAAATGGTACAATATTTGAACAATACAATGCAGATAAAGTTTTTGTAAACGGAGATCCTTTTCATTTAGAAAATATAATTATTAATGTGTTAGACAATGCACGTAAATATTCAACTGGAAAGCCTGAGGTTTATGTTAAAACTTATAATACAGATAAACACTTTGTTGTAGAAGTAAAAGACAAAGGAATTGGTATGTCGCCAACTGTATTGAAAAAAATATTTGAACAATTTTATAGAGAAGAAACAGGAAATATACATAATGTAAAAGGACATGGACTAGGTTTGGCTTATGTTAAAAAAATTGTACAACTTCACGAAGGTGAAGTTTGGGCAGAAAGTCAGCCAGATAAAGGCAGTACATTTTACATTAAAATTCCTTTAAAATCATAGATCAATGAGTGATAAACAAAAATTACTTTTAGTAGAAGATGATCCTAGCTTTGGAAGTGTATTAAAAGATTATTTAGTAATAAATGATTTCGACGTAACTCACGCGATTGACGGAGAGGATGGTCTAGCGAAATTCAAGGAAAGTGATTATGATTTATGTATCTTAGATGTAATGATGCCTAAAAAGGACGGATTTACATTAGGAAAAGAAATCAAAGAGTTAAAAAATGAACAACCAATTATATTTTTAACTGCGAAAAACATGCGTGAAGATGTTTTGACAGGTTATAAGATTGGTGCAGATGATTATGTTTTAAAACCATTTGACTCTGAAGTTTTATTATACAAAATTAAAGCGGTATTACAACGTAATTCTGGTGAAGAAGAGAAATTTGAGCAAGAAGATTTTAAAATCGGTAGATTCAATTTTAATGCTAAATTGAGACAATTAATTTACGATGGCAAATCTCAGAAATTATCTCCGAAAGAAAATGAATTATTACGTTTACTTGCGGTTTATAAAAATGATTTAATGCCACGAGAGATTGCATTAACTCGTATTTGGCATGATGATAATTATTTTACATCTCGTTCGATGGACGTTTATATTGCAAAATTACGTAAGTATTTAAAGAAAGATCCTGCAGTAGAGATTGTAAATATCCATGGAGAAGGATTTAGATTATTAGTACAAGAATAAATTTAATTATTTATACCAAAGAAAAACCTCAACATTGTATGTTGAGGTTTTTTTATGTACTTTTTAGTTATCGACTTCTGCTCCATTTTTAAGGTATTGGTCCCTAAATTTATTCGCCCATTTAAACCATTCATTATATTGAGCGTATGGATGATTAGATATCTCTAAAAATGATTTTATATAATCATCAGAGAAGTCTTTAGGATAATTTTCCATTGAGTCAAATTCTCCAATAAGCCATGCTTCATTTAAGATATAATTCATTCGATTTACATCAAATTGATTCACTTCTTTATGATAAGATCCTGTTGCAGAAGATTTAAATGTCGTCTTCAAAAGTTCTTTAGAAGTTCTTGCAAATTTTATTTCACGATTCTTATGATAATAAGCTGCTGCATTTCGTAATTGTTGCTTCTCGTCTACCTTACCATGCGCATCTTCCCAAATAGCCAACCAATATTCTTTTTGATAAAGTCCCATTAGAATCGAATTAATTGCCCAGTATTTTCTTTTCGTTAGATTATTTACAATACCTAATTTATAAAGAATCGAAAAAAAATTAAGTTTATTATACATAAATAAATCCATGATGAACTTATTAGATGTAAACATATTTTTGGGGCTTAATTGATGTAAGGTTTCCGATAAAGGCTTTATATCGCAAAATTGATCATCACGAAAATTTCCTAACCAACCTAATTTTGTTAAAACGATATTTCTTGTTTTCATCATTTCAACAATTTCATCTAAATTCGTGTAATCTGTCAGCCATACATCATCCTCTATAACCAATACATAATCTGAAGAATTTCGAATTGCATTGTACCACAAATCTGTAGGTATAGAGAATCCATCAATTGGTTTTCCTGTTTTAATATTATCATCAATTGATTGATTCTTTTCTTCAAACTGATTAGATTTTTTTAGAATTATATTGGGATACAATTGGATTATTTTCTCTAAATATTTTTTTGGTGTTCCATCATCTAATATTATTATTTCATATTCACCCTTAATATACAGAGATAAACTTTTAAGACAACGATCTAAATAAAAAGGACGATTAAATGATTTGATAATAATTGTTGTCATATCAATTTTCTCCATATTTTTTTTATGAACGTATTTTCTTTTTCAAAAAGGAACTTAGATAAATTAGAAATATTATTGGGATTCTGACCATATATTCTATTTAATCCTCTCCTATTACACGTATCTAAAAGGACTTGGTTCCAATTGGAATTTAATTTATCTTTTTTTGATTTATCTTGAGACACACCTTTATCATGAAGTCGATACAAATATTGAAACTGATCTATAAAATAAAAATCACCTATTTCATATAATTTCATATATAAATCTTGATCCACAGCAGATGTCAAGTTTTCATTAATTCCTGAAGTTTTGAAATACGCTTCTCTTTTAAAGGAAAATAAATGAGCCACTTCTAGATTAACATTAAAAAAATACGGATTCTTATTTTTTATTTTCTTTGAAAATTTGAAGATGCCATTCTGATTTGATTTATCATCAATTAATTTAATTTTCGAATAAGTAGCAATAATTGAAGGATTAACACTATATACATCTTGTATTTCTTCTAAAGCGTTATTTACAATTGCATCATCGGGATCTACAAATAAGCATATTTCGCCATTGGCTTCTTCCACACATCGATGCTTGGTATATCCCACCTTTTTGTTTTCGGAATTTTGAAAAAGTTTGATTTTAGAATCAGATAATGCTAATTCTTTTAACTTCTGATAGGAATCATCGGTAGAATAATCATCAACTATAATAATCTCAAAATCTTGAAAAGTTTGATTTTTTAGGGATTGATAACATTCTTGAAAATAATTCCAATTGTTATAATGTGCTATTAAAATAGAGAATTTCATGTTAAAGCGATTTTATTAGATGCTCTTGCTTATTAATAATAATAGAATTAGATGGCACATCCTTATGTATAACACATCCTGCACCAATAATAACATTATCGCCAATTGTTACATCTTTTAGAATAACTACATTTGCACCTGTCCACACATTATCTCCCATTTTAATAAACCCTATATTAAAATCGGTTTTAGCCACCGAAAAAGGCTCAACAGAATATTGATGGTTATGATCAAATAATTTCATCCCTTCACCCAAAATACAATTTCTTCCGATTTCTATTTTACCTAAACAGGAAATGGTAGCTCGTGTAATATAAGTACCCTCGCCAATCGAAAATTCTGCACCTTTTTTTATAGTAATATAATTGGATTCGTTAATGGTTACATTATTCTCGATTGTAATAGTGGCAGTGGATGAAATATCGAAATAATTATTAAACCCTAATTTAAAATTAGATGCTATTCGAGATTGAGGATTTTGCTTAAATAATTTATACGCTTGCTCTCTTTTGGCTTTCTCGAATAATTTAAAAATTATTATTAATAATTTATTTAACATACTATGGAAATATTAATACACAAATATAAGTGGTAATGTAAATATAAATTATTTAAATTTGATGATAGAAAATCATTCATTCTCAAAATGTCAGAATTAAATCAATATCCATTAGTTAGTATCAATATTCCCGTTTTTAAATGCGAAGATTTTATTATTAGATGTTTAGAATCGGTAAAAAATCAAACTTATAAAAATTATGAAATAATATTAGTGAATGATTGTACTCCAGATGGAAGTATAGCATTAATAGAAGAATTTATAAACTCTAATACTGACATATCTATACGCTTAATTCACCATAAAATAAATAGTGGATTATCAGTAGTACGAAATACAGGGATTGATCATTCAAAAGGTGAGTATATTTATTTTTTGGATAGTGATGATAATATAACAGAAGATTGTATTGAACACTTAATTAATAATGCTATAAATTCAAATGCAGATTTGATAATAGGGCAAAATAGATGGATAAATACCTTTGATAATTCTGTTAAAGATTTTGGTTTTCCTACAATGTCTAAAAATGATCATTTAATTGGTAATGATGTCATTTTTAAAGCTTATTGTAAAGGTGAATTTCCGGTATCTTCATGGAATAAATTAATACGTTTAGATTTTATTAAAAGTAATAAAATATATTTTGTTCCTGGTTTATATGCTCAAGATGAATTATGGTTTTTTCATTTAATGGAGAAAATTAATTCTGTTTCAATTGATAGAGCTATTACTTATAATTACTATTTACATTCTAATTCTGTTATTTTCAATCGTACAAAAAAGAATTCCGAAAATCATCAGACAATTCTAGAATTGGTTACTAAATCTTATAATCACACTAATAATATTGAAAGACGTAAGCTAATTAGAGGTTGGATTATTAATTTTAAAACATTAATTATTCAAATGCAATGGAAAATATTGAAAGATGAAAATTATTTTAAAATCAATTACAATCGTATGAAAAAAGCTCCTTCTTTAACTTTGTTAGATTATTTATCTCCATATTTTACTTTACATCAAAAAAAAGAAAACTTCTTATTAAATCTTCCAACTAACTTAGGCTTTAAAGTTTTTAAAAAACGTTATGAGGGATGATTTATTTGTAATATTTTTTAATTAAATTATTCAAATATTTAATTTTATCAATATAGCTAAATTGATAATCCAACTCACTCACATCAATAGAATAATGCTCTCCTCTATCCTCTATTTTATTAAAACTTTTAATATTTAGCTTATCTTCAAAAGCTTCAATAATTTCTTGTATGTAATAATTTTCAGTATATGCTACATTCACAATTTTATTGAATTCGTTGTTTTCTAAATATTTTAAAGTAATATTTTTAACATCTACAACGTCAATTAGATTTCTCGTTGCATTTTTATGAATTACTAATTCTGAATTGTTTACTATTTGACGATAAATATAATTCATCAACAAATTTGGATTTCCTCCTTTACCTACTGCATTACTTATTCGTAGAATTAAAAATTTAGAGGAAGATTCCTTTATAATTTCTTCCATATGTAATTTATGTAAAACGTATGGACTATTATATTTTGATGAATCGTATATAGAACAAGTACTAAAGTAGATTATTAATTTATTCTTATTCTTTCTAATCGTTTCTTCAATTAAATTCTGTTCACGTAAAAATTCTTCCTTTTTAGTTTCAGAAGAGTTCGAAACTCCGGATGCGAAAAAAATTACATCCTCTCGATCTACATCTAAAAATTGTTTAGCAATTAATCCTCTACCTATTATCATTGTAGTAGTCATTTACAGATTTATGCCCAACGTGTAATATAATTTCATCTCCAATTCCTTCATTTCCATTACAAACACACCATTGTTTCGGAAGAATATACGGATATACGCCTGTTTTCCATGCTGATTTCCACATAACTAAAGACGCTCTAGAAGGATCATTTTTCATAATTTCCATACAATTAGAAAAAAAATCAACTCCTCTCTTATCATTTTTCCATAATGTCATAGGACTTTGATTATATGAATGACCTAGGCCTTTTGATTCATCTTTAATATTTTGTGTATCTTTAGATGATTCCATATCTCGTCGTAATAATTGACGATCATTATATGGAACACAAAAACCGAATTTTTGAGTTAAATATATTAAGCTAATTATATCAGACGAGACAATTTTCATATCAGAATCTAATACACATTTGAAATCTGCAGATGAATGTATTAATGAATAAAATTTAAAATAATCCGCAGTTCTATAACCAAACCTTTCATGATCTGGAAATTTTACAGGAGATGAAACTTTAATTGTTTCAACACCATCAATTTTCAAATCAAAATCAGTATAAACAGTATATTTAGCTTCTGGAAAATATTTTTTTAAAGTCGAAAGAGTTGGTTCTAACCTCACGTTTTCATTAAACAGACTACCACCCCCATTCGTTCTACTTTCACCAAATTCAGCAAATAAAAATTCTATAGAAATTGAATTAATCATTTTATTTTCATCAAATGAAAAATCTATATTTCTAAATTTAAAATCAGGTTTTTTTATAACGACAGCTTTTGCTTTTCCTAACAATACAGCAATTGTATCTTTTATTCTATTTATCATTATTTTCTGAACAATTTACGTACTAAATAACTAAAAATATAACGAGTAGGAATCTGATCTAGAACATTAGCTATATCTAAAATTTTATGATTATATACTACATTTTTAATTCTTTCTTTTGAATGTTTTTCGTTAATAATTGTATTAAGACTTCCATACATATTTACCATTTCTTTATATGTATTACGTTCAGTCGTCCAGCTATTGTGCCAAGAACCACTGAAGTGGTGAGTAACATAATTTATAGGTAAATCCAAAGAAAAATAAGTTGAAGGATACAAACAAACACCTTCTTTTAACTCTTGGAATGTATCATTATCAGCATCAGCTCCGAATTCTTTCACTAATAATCTTGAAAAAATTGCTGTATTAGGTTCTTCATTGTATTCGGCATTTGTGTAAAAATCTAAAATTTTTTTTGCTAGAATATGTCCTTTCTCAACTCCCCAAAAAGCTGAGTAAGGAATACCTTTAATCTCAAATCCACAAACTGCTCTATGGTGTAAAAAATCATTTAAAGTATTCTTCACCTCCATATCTGTATCCAAATAAAAACCTCCATTTTCATATAAAATTTTAGCTCTTGCAAAATCAGAAACAAATGCCCATTTTTTATTTAGATATGCAGTTTTTGTAAAATCATTTTGCATAACATCGAAATTATCTTCATTCCATTCTATAATTTCATAGTCAGGTAGATATCTCTTCCAACTATTAATACAATGTTTGACAATTTCTGGTTTTTGATTATTTCCAAACCAAAAATAATGGATTTTTTTAGGTATCATATTTTTAAAATACTTAAGTATAAAGGATATTTTTTATCCAATTATCGAATCTATATTTAATAATAATATTTTCATCAATCATGAAATAGGGTTTAGACAAAAATTCTTCTAACCCTTCATAATTCTTATAATCAGTGATATAAATGTTATCTGGATGATAGAAGTCGTAATTTAATACTGAATTATTATTGGTTATTATTTTGTTTTTGTAATTCAAAGCTTCAAAAAAACGTAATGATAAACCATTATGCTCCTGACGTTTTAAATCTATTAATACTTTTGTTCTATTACTAATTTCTAAACAATTTTTGTAATTTAGTGAATCGTTTATCATAATTAATTTTTCAGAAAACTTAGAATGAAATTCATCCTGTTTTAAGTAAAAATTTATCACATAATTTTTATCTAAATCCTTTAAAATATCATATAGATTGTTTAATATATTAAATCTATTTTCAGTATTAACACCTATATAGGAAAAGTCTATTGATTTATTAACATTTGTATTTTCTTCGAAAAAACAATTTGTTATAGATTTTAAATTGTAACCTGGATAATCTAACACATCTTTATCATCAAAAACATAAATTTGATCGAATAAATAATCGTAATCTAAAATTTTCTTTGACACAGATAAGCCATCTAATTGGTAATCAACCATTTTGTCAGAAATTGAACGTGCATATCGTATAACATTTTCTGGAATTAAATCCCCTCGAATAACGAAACAAAAATCAAACTTTAAGTTCTTCTGTTCTAATTTTTTTAATTTTTTATTCGTTACACTAATAAAATTTCTTTGCTCAATTTTATGAATGTGCTGTGTATCTCTTTTAAAAATTCGATAAAAAATATTCTCTAGTTGTTGAAGCTTAGAGAATTTATAATAAGGGAGTTCTTCATCATAAAATTGATGAATTGAATAGCCATTCAATTTGAAGTGTTTTACGAATTGATCTGCTAAATTTTTATTTTTATAGATAAAAAGTATCGATGGCATTATTTTAATTCTAGAATTCTATATAACCAATTATTTAAAGATTATTAAAAGAAAAAATCGATCATTTTTACCAATTCTTATTTAATATAGTCCTAATTGAGAAAGTTTATTGTGTTTATAAATTAATATAATAGTTTGTTTGGTATTAATCTTAAATAATATCTAACAAACTATTTGTAGAGATTAAGTTTAAATTAGAAAACTAAATATAGAGAAATCACAATTTCAATTATTTATATTATAATTATTCATTAAGATCAAACAATTGATATATGGTTAATTTTATAATCCATTGTATTTTTTTAAAGCCTTTATTTTACGTCTAGCTTTTACCCAATTCAACAAACCTAAATGTCTAATAGATATAAATAAATTTAAATAATATTCTTTTTCAGTTGATGAAAATCTAAAATTTCTTAATTGATCACCAAAATATTTAAAACATTTCAGTTCCAAATCCTTATCAATTGTATTTTGATACCAATTAGATATTTGATATATTTTAATAATATCTTTAATCCAATCAATAGTTAATTTACCACTTGAAAAATGAACTAAATCTATTTTGTTAGTTAAATAATTATCAAACTTATTATTGATATCTAAACTAAATCCAATATCGTATCCATGAAAGCCTTTTAATTTTTCATTAAATGTTGTTCTTCTCCAAACTTCCTTCTTACATGCTAAAAAAACGCCATCCAAAATTTTAGTTGGTAGCAATCCTGTATTATCACTTTTAAATGTATAGTTATACCTTTTTTTAGATTCAGAATTATAATGAGATATATGCGAATTTTTATAACCTTCCAAAACCCACCATGACGATGGAACATTGGGTATATAATTTGCACCAGCTAGTCCAATACAACCTACATTTTCAATTTTTAAATAATCGACTAATATTTCACCCCAATTTTCAGTTTCGAATAAAACATCTTCATGTATAAACAATAAATTATCATATTTTGATTTTTCTGCCCCTTTATTGTAGGCTTCGCAAATCCCCATGAGTCCAGGATTCCATACTTTGATTATCTCAAATTCAAAATTTTCACCAATTGTTGATTCTACATTTTGTGAAAACTGATCAAAATATTGTTTTTGATAGGATGATACTATAATTGAAAGCATTTTCTATATAAATTTATCATATTCATCAGAATCGTGTTGACCTTGTTTATTTAGTCTCCAAGAAGAAGAACTATTTACTGTATCGTAATAATATTGCTGTTCTTCTGTTAAATTCATGTTATCTATGTACCAACCACCATGTTTAGAGGTAAAATCACCACCAATTCTAATACCATTTAAATAACTAATATTTTTAAAAAGAGACGGATAATTAGGTTTGTATAAAGCAAAAGTTGTATCAATCCAATTTAAATATAAATTATCTTCTATATGATTTTCCCAAAATCTTTTTTCCCATTTTATAACTTTATCTTTTAAAATATATTCTTTTGGTAAATCGTCAATTCTTAAAGCAAATCCTATCTTATTTATGCGTTTAAAATATTTATCAAGATGATTAATCATTATACTCATAAAATTTAATGGTAAATTATTATTAGGGACAATGTCTGCATCTGTTACCACAAAATATCCCTTACCATATTTATTATGTAATATTTTATTTTCAAAAAACACTAAATGACCAGCATTTTCTTCCATGTATTCTACAATAACTTTACTTTCTATATCTTTATAATAATTTAGTAATGGTGCGTAAGATGATTTATTATCAATTATAATAATATTCTGAAAACCTCTTGTCAATAAAAAATCAACTAGTTGTTTTAAATAATAAAGTTGGTTAAAATTTATTATTATAATTGGTATTAATAGTGGATTTTTTCTTTGATCTTTAATCAAAGAATTTGTATTTATTAAAAATTTATAGTACAAATAATTAATATGATTTTTAATTCTTTTTAGCATTATTATTAAACTGATAATTTTTATATGGAATTGTAATTATTTTTCTATATTCATTTAAATACATATATATAGATATTAGGTTTAGATTATTTCTAAATTTTAAGTTCCACATTCGATAAAAATGTTTTTCCAAAGTAACTCGTGCTTCTTTCTTCCCCAAATATTTAATATAATGATTTAACATATCTGCATAAAATTGATAGGTTGCAATATTCTTTAAATCATTATTATTTTTATCATTTACTTGTCCTGAAATACTTTTTTCAGAGAATCTCACATATACTTTAGTTTTATCTAGATAATAAATACCATTTGGTATAGAGAATTTAATAACAGCCATATCATCAGAATGCCATGCTAAAGGATACTTTTCAAATTTATATTTTTCATAAATTTCTTTATTAAAAATATGTTCAGATAAACTTGATCGATGTCCTAAGTTAAATTTAAAATTCCAAAAATCATTAGTTGTTATAACTTCATCATATTTTGAATATGTAGTTGTTTTTTCAGATTTTTTATTTATAAAAGCTTGAGAAACTTTAATAACATAAATATTTTTTGATTCTATTAATGTTATTTTTTCATAAAACTCTTCCACAAAATTATCTAAAACCATATCATCATCACCTAAAATCTGAAACCAATCTTCAGTAACATTCTCCAAAATTCGTTCCCATTGGCTTGCAAGGTTATTTCCACCTAGATTCTCTTGATAATTAAAATAATGATAATTTCCATCAGGAAAGTATTTTTGTATTAAAGGGAGCGGATTATTTGGGCTTGCGTCATTCCCTATATATAAGGTAAACCTTATATCAATTTGGTCTGCTACAGATTTTAATGTTTCTTCAAAAAAATCAATTTTATAATATGGTATTACTATAGCGAGTTTATTCATATTATTTTCCAATTAGAGAAAGTAATTTATCTACAATTTTATACCTTTTACTATTAAGAATTATTTTCATTTTTGCTATTTCTTGCTCATATTTTTCAATAATTAAAGCTTTGCCGTTTAATAGATGGATTGGTCCTAAATGTTCGTGAAAGAAATCTAAATGTTTATTTTCTATATATTTAAAAATTGGTATTTTATTGCCTATAGTTATATCAGTGATCATAGAAGACTCCTTAGTTCTATAATAAAAACCTGTATAGTCTAGTTTTAAAATATTTTTCCCCTTTTTTATCAATTTAATTACGAATTCCCAATCCTCTAACCCTTCTTTCATATTTTCATCATAACCTCCTATCAAATCGAACATTTCTTTTTTATAAAAAAAAGAACAAAATATTATATTAGTTGTTGCTAGGTTTTGTAATGTAAATTGAGGTAAAATCCATTTTCCATTAATATATCCAAACTTTTCCGCTTCACAATAAATAATTGTATAATGTTTATCAAACTCTTTTGAAGCTAATTCCAAATACCTATTCCCTATTTTATCATCACAATCCAATGGTAAAATCCATTCTCCGTTTGCCTTTTTAATACCAGCATTACGTGCAGATGATAATCCTCCATTTTCTTTTTTTATGTATTTGAATCGTGAATCCTTTTTTATCCAATCTAAAGCTATATCCTCAGTATTGTCAGGTGAACCATCATTTACAATAATACATTCCCAATTAATATATGTTTGTTCTAAAACAGATTGCAAACATTCATCTAAATATTGAGCTTGATTAAAGCAAGGTACAACTATTGAAATTCTAACTGACTCCATAATTAATTGAGAATTAGTAATATTTTGATATTAATTTATATAAAAAGACAGGTAAGTAATATTTGATAGCGATATTCAATCTAATAATTTTAAAAGGGTATTTACTATACAGATCAATAACATCTTTTTCTAATTTATATTTATTCATATACATCGAAAAAATATTATTATTAATAATATCCTTAGCAATGCCATGTTTATCAAACATAAGTTTTAATTTCAAATCTTCTTCATTAAAACCAACAAATTTTAAACTTGATATTTTATTAACAAAGTGTCAATAATAGGCTAACTAATTAAGTATTTATACTTTTAATTTATTTATAAGAATCTGTGAAAATTTTAAAAAATAAATTTTGAGTAATTTTTTCACATTTTATTAATAATTTCAAAGGCATAATACAATTTCCTTTAATAAGTTCCTCTCTAAAACTAAATGAGCAACTTTACTTAAAAACATTATAATCCGCAATATCATCTTTTCTTACAGAAATGTAATTTACTATTAATGAATCTTTAAATTTGATTCATATTAACTACTGTTAATAATTAAAATAATTGTCAGATCCCATTTAAGTTCATTAAGATTTAATTGAGTAACTGACTAATCATTTATAATCAAACAGTTTTCATTTAATTCCATCATTACAAACTGAAGAAAACACTTAATTTTTAAATGTTGAAAACCATCATGTTTAACTATTTAATATAAAGCAACTTAATTAATATTTATCTTTTAAACTAGTATTCAATAAAATATAGTTTATATAATCATATTTTAAACTAATATGAATTTAAATATTATACTAAATATTGTGATTGATCTTATTGGAATTAATGTTATTAATCATTTTATTCCAAACCCCATTTAATATTAGGAATAACACTTCCGTTACTTTTGGATGAACTATGATAATCAAGTTTTACCATATTATAAACTTTAAACTGTATAGCCTCTTCAATAATCTCATAATCTACAATCCCATCTCCAAACCATACTGATAATATATATTCACCATTTAATAACTTAGGTTGTGAAATATTACAACTAATTGTTCCTGTCCCCGTTTTTTTTGTTAATATTTGAGTAGGCTTATGTATTTTCATATTACTCCCAAATATTGTATTTCCGTTTAAATCAGATACTGTGAAACCAAGTGTTGGAATAAATGATAAATTTTCAATTATATATGAACAATCAATCACCAACTGATCACCAACTTGATTAATTGATAATTCTCTTATAAATCCTTCTGATTTTGAAATTTTATCTTTAAGATTATAAAACGAATTATTATATTTTTTTATAACATTATCTATATTACCTGTTTCTATAATAGTACCTTGTCCCATTAAAATTCCATAGTCACATAAATTTTGTATTGAATCCATATTATGACTCACAAAAAGAATTGTTCTACCTTCACCTTTTGTCACATCACCCATTTTCCCTAAACATTTCTTTTGAAACTCAGCATCACCAACGGCTAATACTTCATCTACAATTAATATTTCAGATTCTAAATGTGCTGCAACGGCAAAAGCTAAACGTACATACATTCCAGATGAGTAACGTTTAA
Organism: Faecalibacter bovis; assembly: GCF_017948305.1. Taxonomy (NCBI): domain Bacteria; kingdom Pseudomonadati; phylum Bacteroidota; class Flavobacteriia; order Flavobacteriales; family Weeksellaceae; genus Faecalibacter; species Faecalibacter bovis. The sequence goes on along the minus strand of NZ_CP072842.1, from coordinate 1,443,758 downwards.
CTGGTGTATCTATATAACGTTCAACACCTGCAAAATCAACGATTTCATCAAATTTTCTAGAAATTTCTTTACGCGTCATTCCAAGAATCGCCCCATTCAAATAGATGTTTTCTCGTCCAGTCATTTCTGGATGGAAACCTGTACCAACTTCTAATAAAGAAGCTATTCGACCTTTATATTTTATAGAACCAGTAGTTGGTTTGGTTACACGAGATAAAAGTTTTAATAGAGTCGATTTCCCAGCTCCATTACGACCAATAATTCCTACAGCTTGTCCTTGCTCAACTTGAAAGTTAATATCATTTAAAGCCCAAACATAATCAGATTCACCTTTCTGGGTACGGTCATTTGATTCTCCAATCTTAAGATATGGATCCTCTAATCCTCTAACGTTATACCACCAACGCTTGATATCATGTTGTAAAGATCCTGTTCCAACCTCACCTAAACGGTATTGTTTTGAAACATTTTCTACATCTAAAACTATATTTTTTGACATTTTTTCAATCTTTAATTATACCGTGTCCATAAATGATTTTTCTACTTTATTAAATATGATTGTACCAATCGATAGAATAATAAAAATAAAAACAGTAGAATAAATAAGCATCCCTATATTAAAATCACCTACACCTAAATAGGCGTATTTGAAACATTCGAAAATTCCTGTTAGTGGATTTAAATCAGCAATCCATCTAAATTTTTCAGGAATAGACGATACAGGATATACGACAGGAGTAACATACATATATAACGAAACACCAAAAGATAATAACATTGATAAATCTTTATATTTTGTAGTCATAGACGAAAATATCATTCCCATTCCCATTGCAAATGCTGCCATTAATACAATTAAAATTGGAGTTGCTAAAATCCATAAATTTGGATGTACGTTACCTTCAAAAATTAGATAATATAACACGACACAAATAAACAACACAAATTGTACAGCAAATTGCATAAAATTAGATGAAACAATAGCTAAAGGCATCACTAATCTAGGGAAATAAACTTTTCCAAAAATAGAAGCATTACCTCTAAACACATTTGATGTTCCATTCAAACTAGCTGAAAAATAGTTCCACATTGTAACACCTGCTAAATAAAATGCCATTTGCGGGGCTCCATCAGTTGATAAGTTGGCTATATTTCCAAAAACAATCACATACATTACAGTTGTAAAAATGGGATTGATAAAAAACCATAATGGACCTAATATTGTTTGTTTAAAAGAAGTAACAAAATCCCTTTTAACTAACAAATAAACTAAATCTTTGTAGTCCCAAACTTCTTTTAAGTTCAGGGATAAAAGGTTATGTTTTGATCCAATCTCATTCGACCATTTATCATTAGAAGATACACTCATATTTATTCAACAATTTTTTTCAAATAAGCACCATATCCACTCTTACCGTATTTTTCGGCAGCAGCTAATAATTGCTCTTTGTTAATAAATCCTTTTTGATAAGCAATTTCTTCGATACAAGAAACACTAACACCTTGACGTTTTTCTATCACACGAACAAATTCTGATGCTTCGTGTAAAGATTCAAAAGTTCCTGTATCAAGCCATGCAGTACCACGATCCATGATACCAACTTCTAATTGACCTTTCTCTAGATAAACTTTGTTTATATCTGTAATTTCTAATTCACCACGAGGAGATGGCTCAAGATTTTTAGCTATTTCTACAACTTGATTATCATAAAAATATAATCCTGGAACCGCAAAATTTGATTTTGGTTCTAATGGTTTCTCTTCAATTGATAAAGCTTTTTGATTTTCATCAAAATCTACAACACCATATCTTTCTGGATCTGACACTTGATATGCAAATACACAACCTCCTTTTACAGAAGTTTTACTTTCTAATAACTGTTCTAATCCAGTTCCGTAAAAAATATTATCACCTAAAACTAGAGCAACAGAATCATCACCGATAAATTCTTCACCAATGATAAATGCCTGAGCTAATCCGTCTGGACTAGGTTGAACTGCATATTGAATATTACATCCAATCTGAGATCCATCTCCTAATAATCGTTGAAATGGTTCAGAATCGTGAGGTGTTGTTATAATTAAAATATCTTTGATACCTGCTAATAATAAAGTTGATAAAGGATAATAAATCATCGGTTTATCATAAACTGGCATTAACTGTTTACTTACAGCAATAGTCAATGGATAAAGACGTGTCCCTGACCCTCCGGCAAGAATAATTCCTTTCATAAAATTATAAGTTGATTATATAGAATAATGCTTCAAGACATGTCTTAAAGCATTATTAATTTATTAATTATATTGTTTTTGGTAGTATTTCTGGTAATCCCCAGATGTAACATTATCTAACCATTCTTGATTTTCTAAGAACCAATCAATTGTTTTTGATAATCCTTGTTCAAAAGTAACAGATGGTTTCCATCCTAACTCTTTATTAATTTTTGAAGCATCAATAGCATAGCGTAAATCATGTCCTGGACGATCTTTTACGAAAGTGATTAATTGTTCAGAAGTTCCAACTTCACGTCCCAATTTCTCATCCATTTGTTTACATAATTCTTTAACTAAATCAATATTTTTCCATTCATTGAAACCTCCTACATTGTAAGAACCTCCATTTTCACCTTCGTGGAAAACTAAATCGATTGCTTTTGCATGATCAATTACAAATAACCAATCACGAGTATATTTTCCATCTCCATAAATTGGAAGTGGTTTATTATTGATGATATTATGAATACATAATGGAATCAATTTTTCTGGAAAATGATTTGGTCCATAATTGTTTGAACAGTTAGTCATAACAATTGGTAATCCGTACGTATCATGATATGCTCTTACAAAGTGATCTGAAGAGGCTTTTGACGCAGAATATGGTGAATGAGGATCGTAAGAAGTTTCCTCTGTAAAGAAACCTGTATCTCCTAAAGCTCCGAAAACCTCATCTGTTGATACATGATGAAAGCGTTTACCTTCAAAATTATCTTTCCAAATGTGTTTTGCAGCATTAAGCAAATTAACAGTTCCGATAACATTTGTCATCACAAAATCCAACGGATTTGTAATAGAACGGTCTACATGAGACTCTGCAGCTAAATGAATTACACCTTCTGGTTGATATTGTTCAAAAACTTCAAGAATATGTTTCGCATCAACGATATCTGCTTTAACAAATTCATAATTCTCTTTATCTTCAATATCTTTTAAGTTTTCTAAATTCCCTGCATAAGTTAATGCATCAAGATTAACAATTTTAACCTCTGGATATTTTAAAACGAATTCTCTTACCACGTGTGAACCAATAAATCCGGCTCCACCTGTTATTAATATAGTTTTCATAGTTTAAGTTTAGGCTAAGAAAGTTTAATAAATTAAAAATTCTCAGCTCAAAGATAAATCTAATCTTTGAGATTATAATTTTTAAATAATTAAAAGAAATTAAATCCAAACATTCTTAGCTACTTTTTATTTCAATCATACCTAACGAACTAAAAATCAAATAATTTTAGCCGTTTTTATTTTAACATATTTATTTCTTACAATTAACTTAATAAGTCACTGAAATAATATACAAATTTATCACTTTTCTATCGAATCTTAATTAATGAAACTTTAAGTTTATTGTATTTTAAGTTAAGATAAATAAATTTAATCATTAATTTAATAAGAAAACAACAATCTAAACTTAATAAATCAGGTAAAATATTAGTAATAAATTATTTTTAAATTAATTTAGCAGAAACAATCAAACAATACAATGTCTGTAACTAAAGAAATAAAGAGAATCACTACTGAAACTTTACGTAAAATGAAGTTTGAGGGTGAAAAAATATCAATGTTAACTGCTTACGATTTTACGATTGCTACATTAGTTGATAAAGCGGGTACAGAGGTAATTTTAGTTGGTGATTCGGCTGCAAATGTAATGGCTGGACACGAAACTACTTTACCCATCACATTAGACCAAATGATTTATCATGCACAATGTGTGGTTCGTGGTGCAAAACGTGCTTTAGTTGTAGTTGATTTACCATTCGGTACATACCAATCAGACCCACAACGTGCCTTAGATTCTGCAATTAGAATTATGAAAGAATCTGGTGCACACGCGATCAAGTTAGAAGGTGGTGAAGAGGTTACTGAATCTATCCGTCGTATTGTTAATGCTGGTATTCCTGTCATGGGACACTTAGGATTAACACCGCAATCAATTTACCAATTTGGTTCTTATAAAGTTCGTGCAAAAGATGATGCTGAAGCTGAACAACTATTAAACGATGCTAAATTATTAGAAGAATTAGGTTGCTTCTCTTTAGTAATGGAAAAGATTCCTGCTAATTTAGCCTCTAAAGTAACTGAATCAATTTCAATTCCAACAATTGGTATTGGTGCAGGAAATGGATGTGATGGACAAGTTCTAGTTGTACACGATATGCTAGGATTAAACAATGAATTCAAACCAAAATTTGTTCGAAAATATTTAAACTTAGAAGATCAAGTTGTTGAAGCAATTGGAAAGTATGTAGCAGATGTAAAATCAACAGATTTCCCAAATTCAAACGAACAATACTAAAAGATAAGTTTTTGAAATTTGAGTTTTAGAGATTATTCCTAATAAACTTCTTATTTTTGTAGAAGTTTTTAAATGAGTAATTTCTAAAACTCATTTTTATTTCACAGAACTTATTTAATGAATAATCCAGAAATCTTATTCGAAGATAATCATCTTCTTATCATAAATAAAAGAGCCGGTGAACTTGCCCAAGGCGACGAAACAGGTGACATTCCTTTAATCGACAGTTTGAAGGACTATATAAAAAAACGCGACAATAAACCTGGAAATGTATTTTTAGGTTTGGTTCATCGGTTAGATCGTCCAACTTCTGGAGTATTAATTTTCGCAAAAACTTCGAAAGCTTTAACTCGAATGAATGAGATGTTTCAGAAAAGAAACATTGACAAAATTTATCGTACAATTGTTCAAAATAAACCACCTCAAAATTTTGAGCGATTAGAACATTATTTACGTAAAAATCCAAAAAATAATAAAACAACTGTTTATAACAAACCAACTGGAGATGCTAAAAAAGCCATTTTAGAATATACTTATTTAGGCGCTTTAGATAGTTTCCATTGTGTTGAAGTAAAATTATTTACAGGACGTTCGCATCAAATTCGTGCCCAATTGTCGGCAGTTGGTTGTCCAATTAAAGGCGATTTAAAATATGGTGCAAAACGTTCTAATCCTGACGGAAGTATTTCGTTACATGCGCATCGTATAACTTTTGAACATCCTGTTAAAAAAGAGGAAATGACGATTATTGCTCCGGTTCCTAAAGATAAAATTTGGCAAGCAACAAATAAATTTAATGCGTAATTTCACAATATTATCTCTTAACAGATGAACAATATACTCTATTTTATAATTTATCAATTTTCACGTTTACCACTCAGTGTACTTTACGTGTTTTCTGATATTTTATTCTTTTTATTACATACCGTAATTGGTTATAGACGCAAAGTGATTATAACCAATCTTAAAAATTCTTTTCCAGATAAATCAGACTCAGAAATCAAAAAAATTTATAAAGATTTTTATCGAAATTTTTCAGACTTTCTAGTTGAAACTTTAAAATCTATGTCTATTACTCAGGAAGAATATGACAAACGTATTTCATATACAAACGTAGAAGTTTTCCAAGAAGTAAAAGCTGAAAATAAAGATTGTCTATTGATGACCGGTCATATGTTTAATTGGGAATTTTTATCTGGAACTGCAAAACATATGGACTATGAACATGATGTTGCTGTTTATCATAAAATCAAAAACCCTTTTTGGAATGATAAAATTAATCTAACTCGAGAAAGATTAGGTACAAAAGCTGTAGATATGAAGGACATCATGCGCTACATGATGCGTACACCAAGTGATGGTACAAACGCTTATTTATTTATTGCCGACCAAAGTCCAAAAAAACAAGCCATACATTATTGGTTAACTTTCTTGAATCAGGAAACTCCAGTTTTCAATGCTTTTGATAAAATCGCGACACGAAAAGATATGGGTGTGATTTTTTGCAACATGCAGCGAATACGTCGTGGATATTATCACATTTCTTATGAAAGAATAGTACCTAAAAATGGTATAAAATTCGAAGAAAACGAAATTGTACATACATTTTTCCAAAAGTTAGAGGATGCAATTATTGCACAACCTGATAATTGGCTTTGGAGCCATAAACGTTGGAAATATAAAAAAGAAAATTTTCAATGAAACTTGCAATAGCGATATTAAATTGGAATGGAAAAAACTTATTAAAAGAATTTTTACCATCCGTTATTCAGCACACTAAAAACGCCGATATATATGTTATTGATAATGCATCTACAGATGATTCAATAGCCTATTTAGAAGCTGATTATCCTTCAGTAAAAATAATTAAAAACCAAGGCAATTTTGGTTTCGCCAAAGGTTATAACGAAGGTTTGAAACACATTGATGCTGATATTTTTTGTTTATTAAATTCAGATGTTGAAGTTACAGCAAATTGGACTGAACCTATTATGGAATTATTCCAAAAAGATAATTCGATCGCAGCTGTGCAACCAAAAATTTTAGATTACAAAAATAAAACTCACTTCGAATACGCTGGTGCTGGTGGTGGTTTTATGGATAAATTTGGATATCCATTTTGTCGTGGGCGTGTATTTTGGACTTTAGAAGAAGATAAAGGGCAATACAATGACACGATTGAATGTTTTTGGGCTACTGGTGCAAGTTTATTTATTCGAAAAGAAGATTTTTTCCGTCAAAAAGGGTTCGATGAAGATTTCTTTGCACACATGGAAGAAATTGATTTGTGTTGGCGATTGAAGAATGAAAATCGTAAAATTTATTACTGTGGTTCTTCAACCGTTTATCATTTAGGTGGTGGAACTTTACAAAAAAACAACCCAAGAAAAACATATTTAAATTTCAGAAATAGTTTGAATATGTATCTAAAAAATCTTCCGAAAGATCAATTATTTCCAATTATCTTTTCGAGATTAACATTAGACGGAATCTCAGCGATTGTATTTATGTTTTATGAAGGTTTTGGCCATTTATGGGCGATTTTTATGTCGCACATGCATTTTTACAGAGATTTCTCTAAAATGTATAAAAAACGTGGACCTCATCAAATTAGAAATTATGGAACAAAGGAATTAATCCCATTTCAGTATTTTATAAAAAAGAGACAATATTTTAAAGACTTAAAATAATTCTAAAACTTCGATTAAACTAATCGGAGTTTTTTTTGTCTTATAGTTATAAAATCATAATTATTAAAATGAAAAAATTACTTATTATAACTACTGTTGCTCTTTCAGCATTTTCTTACGCTCAAACTGAAAAGTTCGAAGTTACTTATTCTTCAAAATTAATCCTTCCAGAAGATTTTACATTTCAACCTCCAGGTGGTGGAAGCGGCAGACAAATGCCTAAAGAAATGCAAGAACAAATGATGAAGAGAATTCAAGAACCTCAGGAGAGTACTCTTACAATTTTTGGAGATCAATCAACTTACAAGGCTATTGAAAAAATTAGTAACGATCAACAAAGCGGTCCTGGTGGTCGTGGTGGAATGAGAATGATGCGTTTTGGTGGTGGTGATAATATTTATAAAGATATTTCGATTAAAACTTATATGAAAGAAGTAAATATGTTCTCTAAATCATATACAGTTAAAGATGAATTGCCAAACTACGATTGGAAAATGACGCGTGAAACAAGAACAATTTTAGGTAATGAAGCTCGTAAAGCTACTGCCGAAAAAGACGGACAAACTATTGTAGCTTGGTATACAACAAAAATTCCGGCTAAAACTGGTCCTGAAAATTATTGGGGTTTACCTGGATTAATTCTTGAAGTTTCAACTGAAATTGAACAAGGTCCAATCAAAGGAAGAAAAGTAATTACTATCACAGATATTAAAACTGTGAACGACACAAAAAATTTAGAAGCTCCAAAAGCAAAATCTACAATTACAGAAGCAGATTTAAAAAAATTACAAGACGAACAACGTCAACGATTCGAGCAAATGCGCGATCAAGGGGTAAATCGTAGAGATTAATTTCAGTTTCATAGTTTATATATTAAAGTTCAATTACTCTAAGTAGTAAATTGGACTTTATTTTGATAGTATCAATTTATTAATTTAAATAAACCAATGAAAGCATTAATTATTGTAGATATCCAGAATGACTTTATTCCTGGAGGATCTTTAGCCGTTCCGGACGGTGATAAAATTATATCTCGCATCAACGAAATTCAAAAAAAATTTGAGATCGTAGTTGCAACTCAAGATTGGCATCCAGCGAATCATAAAAGTTTTGCTTCACAACATGAAGATAAAAATCCATTTGATGTGATTGATTTAAATGGATTACAACAAACACTTTGGCCAGATCACTGCATACAATCAACTAAAGGAGCTGAACTTCATAAAGATTTAAACACAAATAAAATTGAAGCTATTTTCAGAAAAGGTACAAATCCAGAAATAGATTCGTACAGTGGTTTTTTTGATAATGGACATAAAAAAGCTACCGGATTACACGGCTATTTACAAGAACGTAAAGTAACTTCAGTTTTCGTTTGTGGGTTAGCAGCAGATTTTTGTGTGTACTACACTGCTATGGATGCGCTTACTTTGGGTTACGAATCTACTATTTTAGATGAATCTACAAAAGCCATTGATCCCATCCATTTTATAGATCTTAAAGATAACTTCAGAGCCAAAGGCGGAAAAATATCTTCTTACATTTTGTAACGTTTTAATACCAACCACTACTAACCATTTAAAACAACTTTTATTATGAAAAAATTATTATTTTCATTCGCTTTAGGTTTTCTTACAACCAGCTTTTCTTTTGCACAAGAAAATAAAACTCAAAATATTGAAGCAACTTATGTTTGCGAGATGAAATTAGATTTAGACGCAACTCTAAAACAAGTTCCACAAGCATATCGTTCACAAGTAGAAGAAATGTTAAAAGCTGAGATTAACGCTGGGATTTTCATGAACTACTTTTTAAACTCGAATGGTAAACAATCTTCATTTAAACTGGAAGAAAAAATTTCAAATTCGCAATCTGCAGGTGGAATGATAGTTCAACAAATTACTGCAATGGATAAGTTTCCTTACTATAAAGATTTAACTACTACTCCAGCTACTTATTACAAAGAAATAGACATGGGTGTAAAGCAGTATTTAATGAAGGATTCACCAAATTATAACTGGAAAATTACTCGTGAAAAAGCTGAAATTGCAGGTTATAAAGTAACTAAAGCAGAAGGTGTAATGATGGATTCTGTAAAAGTTAACGCATGGTATGCACCAGAAATTGCAATTAAAGATGGTCCACAAAGTATTAGTGGTTTACCAGGTTTAATCATCAAAGCTGAATATGAAGTTAACAATGCTAAAATGATTTTTACTTTAAAAGAATTAAAAATTTCTGACAAAGAATTAAAAGTTTCACTTCCGACAAAAGGAAAAGTTGTTACTGAAAAAGAATTCATGGAAGAAATGAAAAAATTACAAGAACAATACAAAGAAATGATGGGTAGCGGAGTCGACACCCAATAAAATTATACAACCAAAATAAATGAAAAATTTACTCTACTTTTTCTTTTTACAATTTGCGATGGTTACATCTTTCGCTCAAGATTGTAAATTGAAAGGAACAATTTTAGACGAAAATGGAATTCCTGTAACTGATGCATCTGTTTCTGCTTTTGATTCTAATAACGAAGGAAAAGGATTTGTATTCACTAATAATGATGGTGAATTTGAATTTACACTTCCTTGTAATCAAGCGTACGAAATTGAAATTGAACAACCAGGTTTTGAAACTTTAGTGAAGAAAATTGAACTAAATGGAAATAAAACCGAAAAGATTAAATTAATCAAAGGTGGTGAAACAATTTCTTTACAAGAAACAATTGTAAAAGCTCAACAAGCAATTAAAATTAAAGGTGATACGATTGAATATGACGCAGATTCTTTCAAAGTTGGTAACGAAGAAGTTTTAGAAGATATCTTAAAAAAACTTCCAGGTATCGAAGTTGAAAATGGAAAAGTGTATCACAAAGGAAAAGAAATTAATACCATTACTGTTGGTGGACGCGAAGTTCTTGGTGGTAACACAAAACTTTTAAATAAAAATTTACCTTCTGATGCTGTTTCTAAAATTCAGTTAAATACTAAATTCAAATCTAATCCATTTGCTTCTTCATTACAAGAAGACGAACAAGCTTCGTTAAATATCGAGTTGAAAGAAGACATGAAAAGTTTAGTTTTTGGTAATGCTACCTTGGGTGGTGATGCTGACAAACATGCCGATGCACAGTTAAAAATGTTTTATTTTTCTGAAAAAATGGATGCTACGGTAATCAACGATTTCAATACCTATGGTAAAGAAGTTTTTGATCGTGAAGATTATTTTAGTTTCTTCGGTGGATTCTCAGAATTTAGCGCTGAAGGTAGTATCTATTCTTTACGTGGAGGAAATTCTGCATTAAATTTTGGATCTAATACGAATGCTGCCGAAATGAACACATACAATGGTGCAGCTCACTTTGGATACGAACCTAAGAAAAGTTTAAAAATCTCTGGATTTGGATTGGTTAATACAAATAATATCAGATACAATTCTATCGTAGAACGTAAATATAATGATGGATTTACTGAAGAAGATCGTTCAGAAAATAAAAATAATTTATTATCTGCAATGGGACGTTTACGTATTGATTGGAACCCAAATGATAAAGGTGAAGTTAAATACCGATTAAACTTAAATTATACGGGTAATGATGACGAACAAGGTGTAGATCGTTACAGAAACGGTGAATTTACAGGTTTCAACAAAAATCTTACAGATCGCAAAAATTATAGTTTTAGTCAAACGTTATCTTATATCCGTAAAGTTGGTCGTGATCATAATATTGGTTTCTATTTACGTCACCAATACCAAAAGGAAACGCCTGATTTATTTATGGATTCTGAAGAAAAAATATTCAATATTTTTGAATCTACAGCATCTAATTCTGGTCGTTATTTAATTAACCAAAACCAGAAATATGTAACAAATACATTTCAAATATATTCAGTTTACAACCATCTAATCAATAACTCAACTAACTTAAAGTTGAAAATTGGTACAAACTTTTCTATGCAAGATTTAGACAATAAAATCTATGATTTAGGAAATTTAGTAACACAAAGTATCAATGGACGTTCAATGATTTCTGATACTGAATTTGATTACAATGAAACGTTTGCTGATGCTACAATTACGAAGAAAATCGGGAAATTTCAAGCTGATTTAGGAGCTGGAGTTTCTAACTTTAATGAAAAGGCAAATTTTGTAGATGGTAAAAGTATCAAGTTTAACGAAACGAAAATTTTACCTCACGCAAACTTAAAATATAGCTTTAATAACGCTACAAGTTTATTTGCTAATTACAGCCAAAATTATAGTTTTCCACATGCAAAAGATCTAACTGAATCTTATTCTTTACAAAACTATCGTTCTGTATTTATCGGAAATCAAAATTTAAGACAAGCTTTAACGCATAATTCATCTTTAAATTTCCATCACTTTAATTCGTTTAATTTCTTTAACGTTTTTGCTGGTCTTACTTACACAAAACGTGACAGAAGTATACAAACTGCTTCTCGCATGGACAAAGTGTTTTTAGATGAAAATAATCCTGATGCATTTTCTATTATTCAAGAAAATACATTGATCAATTCAGATTACGAAGAAGAAAGCTATGGTGCAAATTTCAATCTTGGTAAACGTTTCAAAAAATGGTACCAAGCACGTTTAAACGGAAATTTATCTTGGTCTAATTCGTACACATATACAAAAGGTATAAATGATGCTGATTATGTAGATGTAAACAATAAAAGTTTTAACCAAAACTATACATTGACTAATACATTTACAATTAAAAAGAAATTAGAATTAAAAGCTGGATTAAATGCTTCTTTCTCTAAATTCGAATCGAGAATTGAACAAGAGTTTGCAAACTGGAGACCTTTCGGAGATATTGCTTGGAATGTAACGGATAAACTTTTATTACAATCTGATTTCTCTTACAGAATTCAGAACCGTGACGGAGTTCGCATTAACGAAGCAAAAGAATTAAACGCTTCATTACGTTACAATGCCTTTAAAAAGACTTACATCACATTTGTAGCTGGAAACATATTAGGAAATAATGTTATTGTTAATAACTCATTTAACGATAACTTTATTCAAACAACTACAACAGATGTTTTAGGACGTTATTTCTTAGTAAATTTGAGATATAAATTCTAATACCATACATAATAATCAAAAAGAGGCTTTATAGCCTCTTTTTTTATTCCTATCTTTATGAAAAATAGTTCTATCCATGAAAATCACTTCTTTTAAATTCGCCATAATCTTATTTACAGTCATATTATTTAAACGCATATTATTTCCTGAATGGGAATTTAAAAAAGTTGATTTTAATTCGACAGAATTGTTACTAATGGTTCTTAGTTTAGGATTTTCTTTTTATTATTGGATAAAACTTGGAAGTAAAAATACAATAGTTAAAAAAATTACAGCACTATTTACTCTAGCGATTTGTTCCTTATTCATCTATCAAAAATTGCCAACCGAAAACAATACGATTAAAAGAATTGAATTGAGTGATAATGAAGAAATCTTAATAAATCAATTAGATCCTTCTGTTTGTATTGGAGATTTAGAATTTTGTACCGATTCAATAAAAATAACTAGATACAACATCTTTCAAAGAAAAGAGATTTTATAACTTTTAAACATAAAAAAACCACTCGAAAGAGTGGTTTTTATTTTTATGCTATTTAATATTATTTTCTTTCACCCATTTGCGATACTTATCCGCATTTACTTTATGCTCTTCAAAAGTTTTTGCAAAACTGTGGTAGCCTGGTCGATCCGGATCTGCTGCGAAATAAATGTAATCGTGATCTGCAGGATTTAAAACTGCATCAATCATTGGAACATTTGGCAAACAAATTGGCGCTGGCGGTAAACCTTTATTTCGATACGTGTTGTATGCATTATGAGACCACGTTAATTTCTTGTAAACGCGTTGAACTTTTTGATCAAATCCATTTTCTAATTTATGTGCATAAATCGATGTTGGATCAGCCTCTAAGCGCATATCAATAGCTAATCGATTTAAGTACGCTTTTGCAACTGCTTTTTGATCTTCTTCATGATCCGATGACTCTAACTGTACAATAGAAGCTAATGTAGTAACTTCAAGTGGCGTCATATTCATCGCTTTTGCTTTTGCTAAACGTTCTTCATTCCAAACAATATTATATTGCTTTTCCATACGTTCAACAAACTTTTCAGGCGTTATCGACCAATACACAAAATACGTTTCAGGAATAAAAAACTGTTTTACAGTTTCAGCATTTAACGCTGTATCTTTTTCTATAGACCATTCAGCAATATAATTTGCCAATTCTGTCGAATCAATATCTACTTGACGAGACACAGAACCTATCATGTGATACAAAGTAGGTTCATTTTTAATACGAAGCTTTACTTCTTCTTGCTCACCACCTTGTAAACGATCGATAATAGAACTACTGCTATCATCTGCTAAGATTTTATATTTCCCAGGTTTAATAGTCGCTGGATAATCGGCAGATTCTGCAAATTTTTTAAATTCCTCAACGTTTTTTAAATATGGTTTTATCGAGTCTAAAACTTGATTAAAATCTGCACCACGAGGAATATAAATTGCTCCTTCTTTCGTCGTATTTCCTTTAAAACCATTTATAAAATCACAACTCGTCAATGTAAAAACTGACATAATTGCTAATAAAATTAACTTTTTTGTCATTGTTAAATTTCAATTTCTCCTTCGAAAACTCTTTTTGCAGGTCCATTTAACCATACGTTCTCAAAGGTATTATTTTTTTCGTCAAAATTTACAGATAATTTTCCGCCCAATGCTTCCACATGAATGTCGTTTTCTTTTACAAATCCTCTTATGTAAGAAGCGATTGCAGCTGCTGTAATTCCGGTACCACATGCCAAAGTTTCATCTTCAACTCCACGTTCATACGTTCTAATTTTTAAAGTTTGATTGGGTAAAACTTCAACAAAATTTACATTAGAACCTGATTCATAATATGGAGCTCCGTTTCGGATTTGTTTTCCTCTATTGTAAACATCAACATTTTTTACACTATCAACAAATTCAACATGATGTGGAGAACCTGTATTCATGAATAAATATTTGTCATGATCTTCTACTTCTTTAATATCGATCATTTGTAATCTTATCGTTTCGCCATCAACAACTGCGTGATGTAAACCATCGATTGCATTAAAAGTCATATTCTCGTCTGTAACTTCTAAATCATGCGCAAAACGAACAATACAACGTCCTCCGTTCCCACACATTGTACTTTCGTTACCATCAGAATTAAAATATACCATTCTGAAATCAGTTTCTGCGTCATTTTCTAACAAAATCAATCCATCACCACCAATTCCAAAATTGCGATCACAAATGTGTTCAATTATATCTTTATTAACAGGAAAATTGCCCTCTCTATTATCGATCATCACAAAATCATTCCCAGCACCTTGATATTTATAGAATTTAATTTTCACTTCTTTTAATAATTTTTACAAAATAAATAAATTTTCTTCACTCTTAAGTATTATTTAATAAAATTGACAAATTTGTTAAATATGAGTTAAACAGATTGCAAATGTTAAAGTTTTGGTCTTAAATTTGAAATAAGCAAAACAATAAAACTAAACTCAATTAATTTAATTTTTATCAAAATGAAAAAATATACAAACTACATGTTAGTAGGACTTATGAGTTCTATGACTACTTTAGGAGGATTCTATTTATTACAAGATAAAATCGAAAATCCTTTAGTAACAAATTCAAATCTACAAAATGGAGATTTTGAATTTGTTGATTACAAAGGTAACTATAATTATAATGCTCCAAGTTTTGTAGATGCTGCAAATAAAACCGTAAACACAGTTGTTGCCATTAATAATTACCAGCCACAATCGCAAAGACAACAAAGAGGAATGGATCCATTTGATTTCTTCTTTGGATTTCCTGAACAAAGACAACAAGGACGTAGCCAAGCGGATGAAAATCAACCTGCAGGTTCTGGATCTGGTGTAATTATCTCGGCTGATGGTTATATTGTGACAAATAACCACGTGATTAAGGGTGCGAATAAAATTGAAGTTAAATTAAATAATCAAAAAACATATACAGCAGATTTAATCGGTTCGGATCCAAGTACTGATATTGCTCTGTTAAAAATTGAAGACAAAGGTTTACCATTTATCAAATTTGTAGATTCGGATGTGATTAATGTTGGTGATTGGGTGTTAGCTGTTGGTAATCCATTTGGTTTAAATTCTACTGTAACAGCGGGTATTATTTCTGCAAAAGGTAGAAGTATTAATTTATTAAGACAAAACTCTGATTCTCCAATCGAATCATTTATTCAAACAGATGCTGCAATTAATCCAGGTAACTCTGGTGGAGCTTTAGTAAACGCGAACGGAGATTTAATCGGTATCAATACTGCGATTTCTTCGCCAACAGGTTCTTATGCGGGTTACGGTTTTGCTGTTCCAGCTAATTTAGTTAAGAAAGTTGTAGAGGATATTAAAAAATACGGTTTAGTACAAAGAGGATATTTAGGTATTCAAGGTTTTGATTTATCTGATGACCAAGCCGTAAAAGCATATAACGCACAAGAAAAGAAAAATATCAAAACTGGTAAAGGTGTAATGGTTACAAATGTAACTAACAACGGTTCTGCGATTGATGCAGGTATCAAGAATGGAGATATTATTACACAAATTGATGGTAAAAATATTAATTCATTCTCTAACTTATCATTCCAAATTGGTAGCAAACGTCCTGGTGATAAAGTAACTGTTACTGTTTTAAGAGATGGTAAAGAGCGTGAGTTTACGTTAACTTTAAAAGATGCAAAAGGAAATGCTTCGACTAGAAGCAAAGCAGATTTAACACCTGCTGAGGTTTTAGGAGCTACTTTTGAGCCGTTGACTGAAAGACAAAAAGATAACTTTGGTATTAATTATGGTGTTATGGTTAAAGATATTGAACCAAACGGAAAATTAGCTGGTGCTGGAGTTCAGAAAGAATTCATTATCTTATCAGTAAATGATAAAGAAGTTTCTTCTCAACAAGACATTGAGAAAATCTTGAAAAACCATAAAGGTCGTGTAAGTATTAAATTCGCTGATTTCTACGGTAGAATTTATACTAAAGGTTTCCAAATGGATTAATAATTTCGAATTTCATTTAGATATTTATACAGGAAAAATCGGGCAATTGACTAAAAGCAATTGCCCGATTTTTTATTTCTCAAATTTCGATTATTCAACTTTATATTCTTTAACTGATAAATTGTAATTTTACAAAATGAAAAGATTATTTGCATTATTATTTCTTCTAACTTCTTTTGTTGTGAACGCACAAAAGAAAACAACATCGTATTTTGTATTAAATGCTGGATACGAATATTGGAATGGAAACTATGGTCGATTGGGAACAGACTTATATTTGGTCCAAGAAAACGACAATATATTTACAATTAATGCAAATGTTAATTTAGGGTATATGCAAGATCAGTTTCGTGCAATTCCTGAAGTAGGGTTTGGATATCTTTTTAATTTCAAGAATAATCCAGGCGATCCATATTCAAGTAATATTAATTCTGCATTTTACTCAGCTAGAGTTGACTTTTCCCCGTGGACAATTACACCAAAAGTTGGTTTTGCAGTATTGAGTTTATTAGAATTTAATGCAGGTTATGCTTTTGAATTTAGAGAATACGAAGATTTTAAAAACATGAATGGGTTTAGAGCTGGATTAACAATTCACCTACCTACTCAATTGTTTTAGTTTGCTTTTTATTCGCTTTACGAAGCATTTTTAGATAAGAATATAATTCTGAAGTAGAAGCATTTTCTTCAATCGAATTAACAACTGAAATACCCTTTTCTACATAGAAATACATTGCACGATCTTGGTCAACAATTTTAAAAGAATTCGTAATTCCGTTAATTTTATTTTCAACCCAAGAAATTTTGCATTCGTTTAATTGAAATACATGAGATTCATTTCCTAATACATCTTCAAAATGTATTTCATTCTGATCAATATATAATACACCACTTCCTTGAAAAGTTTTCATTTTCAAGAATCTTCCTTGTGGTCTACCAATATTGTATCTAACTACCCATTTATCAGTTATATTTTTAGGTAAAGATTTTAAAATTTCTAACGTACTTTTCTCTCTCACTTTTGCATCAGAAACTGAAACGAAAAAGAAAATTGCGCAAAAAATAATAAATCCTAAAATAATTATAAGTAATGAAATAAATGATCCCATAGTTTGAATTATAGCTTTTGTTTTCTAAAGGTATAAAAAAACCTTTGACCGAAATCAAAGGTTTTATATATTATATTGAAAAATTTTTAAACTGGTGTGTTGATATCGAAAGCTTCTAAATATTCTGCTACTCTCTTCACAAACATACCTCCTAATGCACCATCAACTACACGATGATCGTATGCGTGAGATAAATACATTTTATGACGAATTCCAATTACATCTCCTATTGGTGTTTCAATAACAGCTGGTTTTTTTACAATAGCACCTACTGCTAAAATCGCAACTTGAGGTTGTGGAATAATTGGCGTTCCTAACACATTTCCAAAAGTACCAATATTTGTTATGGTGTAAGTTCCACCTTGTATATCTGTAGGTTTTAATTTATTTCCTCTAGATCTAACTGCTAAATCATTCACTTGTTTAGCTAAACCAGCTAAATTGTATTGATCTGCATTTTTGATAACAGGAACAATTAAATTTCCTGAAGGTAATGCAGCAGCCATACCTATATTGATATTCTTTTTCTTAATGATTTTATCTCCATCAACAGAAACATTAATCATCGGGAAATCTTGAATAGCACGTGTAACTGCATCGATGAAAATTGGCATAAAAGTAATTTTTTCACCATGCTTCTTTTCAAATTCTTTTTTATTCTTCTCTCTCCATAATACAACATTTGTCATATCAACTTCAACAAAAGATGTTACGTGAGGAGCTGTTTGTTTTGCAGAAACCATATTTTGCGCAATAATTTTACGCATTCTATCCATTTCTATAATTTCGTCCTCTCCATCAACAAAAGCAACTGGTTGCTGTATTGGTGCAGCAGCAATTGGCGTTGGTTGTTTAACTGTTTCAACAACTTGCTTTGTAGTAGGATTAGCACGATTAGATAAATACTTTTTAATATCTTCTTTTGTAACTCGACCTGAGGCTCCTGTTCCAGAAATTGTATCTAACTCTGAGTCAGAAATACCTTCTTCTTTTGCTATAGAACGAACTAATGGAGAATAGAATTTTTCTGATTTAAAATCATCATTTATTTGTGGTAATGCAGATTTAATTTCCTGTTGGATTGTTTGTGCTGCTTCTACAACCTCTTTCGGAGCTTCAGCAACTACATCTGTAGCTTTTGGTTCTACTTCTTCAGATCCTATTCCTTCAACTGTTAAAATAGCAATTGGTTCACCAACTTTAGCAATTCCGTCAACTGGAACTAAAATTTCTTTTAAAATTCCTGCTACCGGAGATGGAACATCAGAATCTACTTTATCCGTTGCAATTTCTACAACAGATTCGTCTTCAGAGATTGAATCACCAATATTCTTAATCCAATTTGTAACAGTAGCTTCCATTACACCTTCACCCATAGAAGGTAAAATTAATTTATAGTCAGACATTATATAATGTATTTAGCTTGTTATACAAATCTAATGAATTTTTTAAACCAATTCAAAAAAGCATAAAATTAATGTTAATAAAAATTTTACTAATTTGATAAATTTAATAGTGATATTTTATCTTTTTAATAAATAAGACAGTACATGATTCTAACTTATTAAGAATATCGCAATAAAAAAGCCGTTGGATATAAATCCAACGGCTTATCTTATTAAAGCTTTAAATTAATTAAGCTTCGTAGTTTGCTGTTCCGTTTTGTTGAGGTTGTTTAATCTCACCAAAGTTTTTTTCGAAAGTAGCTACATTTTCAGCTAATGAAGAAGCTAATTGTTTAGCTTGTAAAGGAGATAAAATGATACGAGATTTTACGCTTGGTCTAGCACCTGGCATAAATTGTACGAAATCTACAACGAACTCAGATGCTGAGTGGTTGATGATTGCTCCTGTTGCATAAACTCCTTGAGCTACTAATTCGTTTAACTCAATGTTTAATCCTTCGTTTTGTTGATTTTCTGACATTATAATTCTTGTTTTGCGTTTATTAATTCTTCGTATTCTCGGTTGGATCCTACGATGATGTCTTGATATTCTTTAAGACCAGTTCCAGCAGGAATTAAGTGACCAACAATTACATTTTCTTTCAATCCATTTAAGCTATCAACTTTACCAGCAACTGCAGCTTCATTTAAAACTTTAGTTGTTTCCTGGAACGATGCCGCTGACATGAATGATTTTGTTTGTAACGATGCTCTTGTAATACCTTGTAAAACTGCCTGCGCTGTAGCTGGCATAGCTTCACGTGCTGTTACTAAGTTTTTATCTTCACGTTTTAATTTAGAGTTTTCATCACGTAACTCACGTGCTGTGATGATTTGACCTGCATGTAATTCTGTAGAATCACCTGCATCTTCAACAACCTTCATACCGAATAAACGATCATTTTCAATCATGAAGTCATCTTTATGCTCTAAACTATCTTCTAAGAAACGAGAATCTCCTGAGTCAACAATTCTAACCTTACGTAACATTTGACGTACGATGATTTCGAAGTGTTTATCGTCGATTTTTACCCCTTGTAAACGGTAAACATCTTGGATTTCATTTACTAAGTATTCTTGAACTGCTGTAGGCCCTTTAATTCTTAAAATATCCTCTGGAGTAATTGCTCCATCAGATAATGGTTCACCCGCACGGATAAAGTCATTTTCTTGAACTAAGATTTGAGCAGATAATTTTACTAAGTAACGACGAATTTCTCCGTTTTTAGATTCTACAATAATCTCACGGTTACCACGCTTAATTTTACCAAAAGTTACCACACCATCCATCTCACAAACTACTGATGGGTTAGATGGATTACGAGCTTCTAATAACTCTGTAATACGAGGTAAACCTCCTGTAATATCCCCTGTTTTAGCAGATTTACGAGGGATCTTAACTAATACTTTACCAGCTTTAATTTTGTCACCGTCATTAACCATTAAGTGGGCTCCAACTGGTAAGTTGTAAGTTTTTTCCTCTCCATCTGACGTGATAACACGTAACGCAGGAACTAATTTTTTATTACGTGATTCAGAAATTACTTTTTCTTGGAAACCTGTTTGCTCATCGATTTCAATTTGGAATGTAATACCTTGCTCTAATTGTTCGTATTCAATACGTCCAGTAGATTCAGCAACGATTACCCCATTATATGAATCCCAGCTACCGATTTCTTGACCTTTAGTAACTTTACTTCCGTTTTCTACTAATAAGATTGTACCATAAGCAATATTAGTTGTTTGACGAACATTTCCTGCTGCATCAATTAACTTCATCTCTGTAGAACGAGAAACTACAATATCAACGATATTTCCATCCTCAGTTTCAGATTTAACTGTACGTAAATCATCAAATTCTACTGTACCATCTACTTTAGCATTTAAAGTATTTTGCTCAGAAACGTTTCCGGCAGTACCCCCAACGTGGAAAGTACGTAACGTTAACTGTGTACCTGGCTCACCAATAGACTGTGCTGCAACAACACCAACAGACTCACCTCGTTGAACTAATTTACCAGTAGCTAAGTTACGTCCGTAACATTTAGCACAAATACCAGTTTTAGCCTCACAAGTTAATGGAGAACGAACTTCAACTACTTCAATTCCTGCTGCTTCAATCGCATCAGCAATTTCTTCCGTAATTAATTGTCCACCATCAGCAATTAATTCACCATTTTCTGGGTTAAATACTTCTTGTAAAGATGTACGACCTAAGATACGATCAGAAATTCTTTCAACGATTTCTTCTTTTTTCTTAAGTGCTGTAACTTCTAATCCTCTTAAAGTACCACAGTCTTCAGACATTACGATAACGTCTTGTGCAACGTCAACTAAACGACGAGTTAAATACCCGGCATCGGCAGTTTTTAAGGCAGTATCGGCAAGACCTTTACGCGCCCCGTGCGAAGAAATAAAGTACTCTAAAATTGATAAACCTTCACGGAAGTTAGAGATAATTGGATTTTCAATGATGTCCCCTCCTGATGAACCAGCTTTTTGAGGTTTCGCCATTAATCCACGCATACCTGATAACTGACGAATTTGCTCTTTAGATCCACGTGCTCCAGAATCAAGCATCATGAATACAGAGTTAAATCCTTGTTGGTCTTCAGTCATACGCTTCATTACAATTTCAGTTAAAGTTGCGTTTGTTGTTGTCCAAACGTCAATAACTTGATTGTAACGCTCATTATTTGTAATAAGACCCATGTTATAGTTCATCTTGATGTTTTCTACTTGAGAAATTGCACCAGAGATAAGGTCTTTCTTTTGTTCTGGAATTAAGATATCACCTAAAGAGAATGATAAACCACCTTCAAAGGCATTACGGTATCCTAGACCTTTCATATCGTCTAAGAACGCAGCTGTTGTAGGGAAATCAGTAATCTTGATGATTTTATTAATAATAGTACGTAACGATTTTTTCGTTAATACCTCATTAATATATCCTACCTGTTTTGGTACGATTTGGTTAAATAAAACACGTCCAACAGAAGTTTCGATAATTTTAGAAACTAACTCTTCTCCTTCACGAACGATTGTTTTAACTTTAATCGGTGCATTTAAGTCAATTGCTTTTTCGTTGTAAGCAATTTGAACTTCCTCATCAGAATAGAATGTTAATCCTTCACCTTTAACTTTTACTTCCTCTGTAGAATAACGGATTTTAGTCATGTAATATAGACCAAGAACCATATCCTGAGAAGGTACAGTAATAGGAGAACCATTAGCAGGATTTAAGATGTTTTGAGAAGCTAACATTAATAATTGCGCTTCTAAAACAGCCTCAGGTCCTAATGGTAAGTGAACGGCCATCTGGTCACCATCGAAATCGGCATTGAAGGCAGTACACACTAATGGATGTAAACGAATCGCTTTACCTTCGATTAATTTCGGTTGGAATGCTTGGATACCTAAACGGTGTAACGTAGGGGCACGGTTTAATAAAACTGGGTGACCTTTAATTACATTTTCTAAAATATCCCAAACAACTGGCTCTTTTCTATCGATAATTTTCTTAGCAGACTTAACTGTTTTAACAATTCCACGCTCGATTAATTTACGAACAACGAATGGTTTGTATAATTCAGCTGCCATATCTTTAGGTAACCCACACTCGTGTAATTTTAAAGTCGGTCCAACAACAATTACAGAACGAGCAGAATAATCTACACGTTTCCCTAATAAGTTTTGACGGAAACGACCTTGTTTACCTTTTAATGAATCAGATAATGATTTTAACGGACGGTTACCATCAGCTTTAACAGCAGATGCTTTACGTGTGTTATCGAATAATGAATCAACTGCCTCTTGTAACATACGTTTTTCATTACGTAAGATTACTTCTGGCGCTTTGATCTCCATTAATCGTTTTAAACGATTGTTACGGATAATTACACGACGGTATAAATCATTTAAATCTGACGTTGCAAAACGACCACCATCTAATGGAACTAATGGGCGTAATTCTGGTGGAATAACCGGAATAACACGCATTACCATCCACTCTGGACGATTTACGTGGTGCATATTTGATTCACGTAACGACTCAACAACTTGTAAACGTTTTAACGCTTCAGTACGACGTTGTTTAGAAGTTTCGTGATGTGCTTTGTGTCTTAATTCGTAAGATAAAGAATCTAAATCTACGCGAGATAATAAATCCTCAAGAGCTTCAGCTCCCATTTTCGCTACAAACTTATTAGGATCTGAATCTTCTAAATATTGATTCTCGATTGGAAGAGTTTCTAAGATGTCTAAGTACTCTTCTTCAGATAAGAAATCTAATTTATTTAATTCTTCACCTTCTGGTCCTTTTGCGATACCTGGTTGGATAACTACATATCTTTCATAGTAAATTACCATATCTAATTTCTTAGATGGTAATCCTAGGATGTAACCAATTTTATTAGGAAGTGAACGGAAATACCAAATGTGTGCAATTGGAACAACTAAGTTAATGTGTCCAATACGCTCACGACGAACTTTCTTTTCTGTAACTTCAACCCCACAACGGTCACAAACAATACCTTTATAACGGATTCTTTTATATTTTCCGCAGGCACATTCGTAATCCTTTACAGGTCCAAAGATACGCTCACAGAATAAACCGTCACGCTCTGGTTTGTGCGTTCTATAGTTAATCGTTTCAGGTTTTAAAACTTCACCTTTAGATTCTTGAAGAATCGATTCTGGAGAAGCTAACCCAATACGAATTTTTGAGAATTGACTTGTTTTGTTTTTTGTTGACATATAGAAATGTATCTAACAATTATATTATAGTAACGAAAATGGAGAATAATAGGTTACCCTATTATTCTTCCAAGTTTATGTCTAATCCAAGACCTTGTAACTCATGTAACAATACGTTAAATGATTCTGGAATACCAGGTTCTGGCATTGGTTCTCCTTTTACGATTGCTTCGTAAGTTTTAGCACGTCCGATAACATCATCCGATTTTACCGTTAAGATTTCACGTAAGATATTAGCAGCACCGAATGCTTCTAATGCCCAAACCTCCATCTCTCCGAAACGTTGACCTCCGAATTGTGCTTTACCTCCTAATGGTTGCTGAGTAATTAAAGAGTATGGTCCGATAGAACGCGCGTGCATTTTATCATCTACCATGTGTCCTAATTTCAGCATATAAATTACACCAACTGTTGCTTTCTGAGCGAATCGCTCACCTGTATTACCGTCGTATAAGTACGTTGTACCAAAACGTGGTAATCCAGCTTCTTCAGTTAATTCATCGATTTGTTCTGCAGTTGCACCATCGAAGATAGGTGTAGCGAACTTACGACCTAATTTCATACCAGCCCATCCTAATACCGTTTCATAAATCTGACCGATATTCATACGAGAAGGTACCCCTAATGGGTTAAGTACAATGTTTACTGGTGTTCCGTCTTCTAAGAAAGGCATATCTTCATCACGAACGATACGAGCAACAATACCTTTGTTACCGTGACGTCCGGCCATTTTATCCCCTACTTTTAATTTACGTTTCTTAGCGATGTAAATTTTCGCTAACTTAACAATTCCTGCTGGTAACTCATCACCAACTGAAATTGTGAAACGCTCACGGTTTAATGCACCTTGTAAGTCGTTGTATTTAATTTTATAGTTGTGTAATAACTCTTTTACTAATTCATTCTTATCTTCATCAGTCGTCCACATAGTTTCAGCACCTGATAAGTTTAAGAATTCATCAACACTAGATAAGATTTTTTGAGTGTATTTAACTCCTTTCTTGATAACTTCTTCATTCAAGTCGTTGTATACACCTTGAGATGTTTTACCGTTTAATAAAACGTAAAGTTTTTCTAGTAAAATCTCTTTTAATTCATTGAATTTAACATCGTATTCAGCTTCGATGCTATCAATAATTGCTTTATCTTGAGAGCGTTTACGCTTATCTTTAATACTACGAGAGAATAATTTCTTATCGATAACAACACCACGTAATGATGGAGATGCTTTTAATGAAGCGTCTTTTACATCACCTGCTTTGTCACCAAAGATCGCACGTAATAATTTTTCTTCTGGAGTTGGATCTGATTCACCTTTTGGAGTAATCTTACCAATTAAGATATCACCAGGTTTAACTTCAGCACCGATACGGATCATACCGTTTTCGTCTAAGTCTTTAGTAGCCTCTTCAGAAACGTTAGGAATATCAGAAGTTAATTCTTCCATACCTAATTTAGTATCACGTACATCTAATGAATATTCATCGATGTGGATAGAAGTAAACCAGTCCTCACGAACAGCTTTTTCAGAGATTACAATGGCATCCTCGAAGTTGTACCCTTGCCAAGGCATGAAGGCAACAACCATGTTACGACCAATTGCTAATTCTCCATTTTCAGTAGCATAACCTTCAGATAATACTTGACCTTTTTCTACTCTATCTCCAACTTTTACAATTGGTTTTAATGTGATAGTAGTACCTTGATTCGTTTTACGGAATTTAGTTAAATGGTAAGTTTTTTCTGCAACGTCAAAACTAACTAACTCTTCGTCTTCAGAACGATCGTATTTTACAACAATTTTGTTTGCATCAACGTAAGTTACAATTCCTTCACGTTCAGCATTGTTTAAGATACGAGAATCTTTAGCTACTTGTTTCTCTAAACCTGTACCAACAATAGGCGCTTGAGGTTGTAATAATGGAACAGCCTGACGCATCATGTTAGATCCCATTAACGCACGGTTGGCATCATCGTGCTCTAAGAATGGAATTAAAGATGCAGAAATAGAAGCGATCTGGTTTGGAGCAACGTCCATTAAATCTACTTCTGATGGCTCTACAACTGGGTAATCACTGTCTTCACGAGCAGTAACACGTTCAGTTAAGATTTGTCCGTTATCAGCGATATCAACGTTTGCTTGAGCAATTACTTTTTCTTCTTCCTCTTCAGCAGATAAATAGATTGGTTCTGATTCTAAATCAACAACACCATTTTCTACTTTGTGGTAAGGAGTTTCAATGAAACCTAAGTTATTTACTTTAGCAAATACACATAAAGATGAAATTAAACCAATGTTTGGTCCCTCTGGAGTTTCGATTGGACATAAACGACCATAGTGTGTATGGTGAACGTCACGTACCTCGAATCCAGCTCTCTCACGAGATAAACCTCCTGGTCCTAATGCCGATAAACGACGTTTGTGAGTAATCTCTGATAATGGATTTGTTTGGTCCATGAACTGAGATAACTGATTCGTACCAAAGAAAGAGTTAATAACAGATGATAATGTTTTCGCATTGATCAAGTCAATTGGCGTAAACACTTCATTGTCACGAACATTCATTCTTTCGCGGATAGTTCTAGCCATACGAGCTAAACCTACACCAAATTGAGAAGCCATTTGCTCACCAACTGTACGAACACGACGGTTTGATAAGTGGTCGATATCATCAACCTCTGCTTTAGAGTTGATTAATTCAATCAAATATTTAATGATAGAGATAATATCCTCTTTCGTTAATACTTGAATTTCTTCCGAAATATTTAAACCTAATTTTTTATTTAATCGGTAACGACCTACTTCACCTAATGAGTAACGTTGATCAGAGAAGAATAATTTTTCAATGATTCCACGTGCTGTCTCCTCATCTGGTGGCTCAGCGTTACGTAATTGTCTATAGATATACTCTACTGCCTCTTTTTCAGTATTAGTAGGGTCTTTTTGTAAAGTATTGTGGATAATGCTGTAATCAGCAGAATTAATATCCTCTTTGTGTAATAAGATTGTTTTAACCCCTGAATCAACGATTTGATCAATGTGATCTTTTTCGATGATAGTTTCACGATCTAAAATAATCTCATTACGCTCAATAGATACTACTTCACCAGTATCTTCATCTACGAAATCTTCATGCCATGTGTTTAATACACGAGCAGCTAACTTACGTCCAATCGCTTTCTTTAAGTTTGCTTTATTAACTTTAACTTCTTCAGCTAAGTCGAAAATCTCTAAGATGTCTTTATCTCTTTCGTAACCGATTGCACGTAATAACGTCGTAAGAGGTAATTTTTTCTTACGATCGATGTATGCATACATTACGCTGTTGATGTCTGTAGCAAATTCAATCCATGATCCTTTGAATGGGATGATACGAGAAGAATATAACTTCGTACCATTAGCATGAAAAGATTGACCGAAGAAAACACCTGGAGAACGGTGTAATTGCGAAACGATTACACGTTCTGCACCGTTGATGATAAACGATCCTGAAGGAGACATGTAAGGAATAGTTCCTAAGTATACGTCTTGTACTACAGTTTCGAAATCTTCGTGCTCATCATCTGTACAGTAAAGTTTTAGACGAGCTTTTAACGGCACGCTGTAAGTTAATCCTCTTTCAATACACTCATCAATAGTGTAACGAGGTGGATCTACGAAGTAGTCCAAAAATTCTAAAACAAACTGATTGCGAGTATCCGTAATTGGGAAATTCTCAGCAAATGTTCTATAAAGACCCTCGTTTCCACGTTGGTCAGGTCTTGTTTCCAACTGGAAAAAATCTTCGAAAGATTTAATCTGTATGTCAAGGAAATCAGGGAACTGAGCTACTGCTTTTGCAGATGAAAAACTCAATCTTTGCTTTTTCTCAGTCGAGTTGTTTGTTGTTGCTTTAGTGGCCAATTTCGAATGAATTTTGGTTTATATAATGACTTTATGCGTAAAAAGGTTAAGACCTTTCACTAGCTGTGAAGGCCCTAACCTATATCTTGTTTGAAGTAAAATTACTTTAATTCAACTACTGCACCAGCTTCTTCAAGCTGTTTCTTTAAAGCTTCAGCTTCATCTTTAGAAACTGCTTCTTTAACTACTGCTGGAGTAGAATCAACTAAATCTTTAGCTTCTTTTAATCCTTTACCAGTTAATTCTTTAACTAATTTAACAACTCCTAATTTAGAAGCTCCTGCCTCTTTTAAGATTACGTCAAATTCTGATTGCTCCTCTGCAGCTTCACCTCCAGCAGCAGCAACAACAACTGCAGCAGCAGCTGGTTCGATTCCGTACTCGTCTTTTAAGATTGTAGATAATTCGTTAACTTCTAAAACTGTTAAGTTTACTAACTCTTCAGCTAATTTTTTTAAATCTGCCATTTTGTTTTTTTTTACTTTATTATAATATATGAGTGCGTCTTATTCAGCTGTAGCTTCTTCAGTAGCTTCAGCAGTTGATGCATTTTCTTTGTTCTCTAATTGAGAAACAACTGTCTTGATTGGAGACTGAAGTAACATGATGATATCTGCGATTAATTCTTCACGAGATTTCAATGCTACTAATTGAGGTAATTTATCATCACCTACATATACATTATCTTCAATCCATGCACCTTTTAATAATGGTTTTTCAGCTTTTTTTCTGAAAGTATCGATTACTTTAGCAGGAGCGTTTCCTACTTCAGCAGTCATTAATGCAGTGTTACCTTTTAAAGATCCATAAAGTTCTTCGAAGTTTTTGTCTTCGATGTTCTCCATAGCTTTCTTTAATAAAGTGTTTTTTACAACGCGTAAAGAAACATTGCTTTTAAAGCAAGCTCTTCTTAATTCAGTAGAATTAACAGCGTTTAAACCTTCGATATCTGCTAAATAAATGATTTTAGAAGAATTTAATACACCTTGTAATTCTTCAATCATTGATGCTTTATCTTGTTTTGTCATTGCCATAGTCTACTAATTTTAAGCGTTTACACTTTTTGGATCAACTGGAACACCTACTGATTGAGTTGTAGAAAGCGTAATGCTTTTTACGTAAGTACCTTTTGCAGCAGTTGGTTTTAATTTAATTAAAGTTTGAACTAATTCGTTCGCATTTTCTTTAATTTTATCAGCATCGAAAGATACTTTACCAATACCTGCGTGGATAATTCCGTAACGGTCTACTTTGAAATCAATCTTACCTGCTTTTACTTCAGCGACAGCTTTACCTACTTCTAAAGTAACGGTACCTGATTTTGGGTTTGGCATTAAACCACGAGGTCCTAAAACACGTCCTAATGGTCCTAATTTACCCATAACAGCTGGCATTGTAACGATAACGTCAACATCTGTCCAACCTTCTTTAATTTTTTGTAAATATTCGTCTAATCCAACATAATCAGCACCTGCAGCTTTAGCTTCTGCTTCTTTATCTGGAGTAACTAATGCTAAAACTTTAACATCTTTACCAGTTCCGTGAGGTAATGAAACTACACCACGAACCATTTGGTTTGCTTTCTTAGGATCTACTCCTAAACGAACAGCGATATCTACTGATGCATCAAACTTTGCGTAGTTAACTTCTTTTACTAATGAAGATGCATCTTCAATTGAGTATAATTTGTTTTTTTCTACTTTAGCTTGTGCTTCCTTTTGTCTTCTTGTCAACTTTGCCATGTCTAAATGTTTTTAATTATTCTGGAGCTTGACCACCTTTTACAGTTATACCCATAGAACGTGCAGTTCCAGCAATCATTTTCATTGCAGACTCAACAGTAAAACAGTTCATATCTGCTAACTTGTCCTCAGCAATAGTTTTTACTTGATCCCAAGTAACAGTACCAACTTTTTGACGGTTTGGAACACCAGAAGCTTTCTTTAAATTCGCAGCATCCATTAACTGCACTGCAGCTGGAGGAGTTTTAATTACGAAATCAAATGATTTATCTTGATACACAGTAATAACAACAGGTAAAACTGCTCCTTGTTTGTCTTGTGTACGTCCGTTAAATTGTTTACAAAACTCCATAATGTTAACACCAGCAGCACCTAATGCAGGACCTACTGGAGGTGAAGGATTTGCTTGTCCTCCTTTAACTTGAAGTTTTACAACTTTTTCAATTTTTTTTGCCATTTTTTTTATCTTAAAATTAAGCGTTATGTGGAAGCAGCCTAAATTTATTCTACTTTAAATTTGTTGATTGATTAAACAATCTTCTCAACTTGGTTGAAGTTTAACTCTAAAGGTGTTTTTCGTCCGAAGATTAAAACCATAACCTCTAATTTGCGTTTATCTTCAATAATTTTCTCAACAGTTCCGTTGAATCCATTGAAAGCACCATCAATTACCTTAACGGTTTCACCAATGATATACTGTGCCATGTAAGAGTTATCCACGTTTACAGCTAATTCATCAGCAATACCTAACATACGGTTCACCTCTGATTGTCTCATTGGAACAGGATCACCACCTTTAGTTGCACTTAAGAAACTAATAACACCTGCTATGTTTTTAATCACGTGAGGCACCTCTCCTTGAAGAGCTGCTTCTATCATTACATAACCAGGAAAGTGTACTTTCTCCTTTTGATATTTTTTACCGTTTCTAGTTTGAATCACTTTTTCCATAGGAACTACAATTTGTCCTATATAATCATTCAAATTTTGGTATTGAATTTCTCTTTCAATATAATCTTTAACCTTAAGCTCTTGACCAGCTACAGTTTTGATTACATACCATTTTTTATCACTCATGATTCTTCTATTACTGAACGGGTAATTTGTTTAAACAATTAAAATGCGCTATAAACAACATCTAATAGCTTAGCAAAAGATGTATCTACCGCATACAAAAATATAGCTAACAAAACTGTAGCTATTGCAACAATTAATGTATCTTGTTGTAGTTTAGAGAATGTTGGCCATGTTACATTGTCTTTAAACTCCACATAAGATTCTTTAATGTAATTTACGATTTTCATATCGTTGTGAAATTAGCACGGGCACAAGGATTCGAACCCTGATCAACGGTTTTGGAGACCGCTATTCTACCATTGAACTATGCCCGTAGAATAAAAAGAGTGGTAGTCTTTGGAAGACTACCACGTCTTCTGATTATATTTTAAAACTATAATTAGTCTAAGATTTCAGTTACCTGACCAGCACCAACTGTACGTCCACCTTCACGGATTGCGAAACGTAAACCTTCGTTTAATGCGATTGGTTGTAATAATTCAACTGTAATAGTTAAGTTATCTCCTGGTAATACCATCTCAACACCTTCTGGTAAAGAGATTTCTCCTGTTACGTCAGTTGTACGTACGTAGAACTGTGGACGGTAACGGTTGTGGAATGGAGTGTGACGACCACCTTCTTCTTTAGTTAAGATATAAACCTCAGCTTTGAATTTTTTGTGTGGAGTTACAGATCCAGCTTTAGCGATAACCATACCACGACGGATAGATTCTTTATCAATACCTCTTAATAAGATACCAACGTTATCACCAGCTTCACCACGATCTAAGATTTTACGGAACATCTCAACCCCAGTTACAGTAGAAGTTAATTTTTCTTCTCCCATACCTACGATATCAACACCATCACCTGTATTAATAACCCCAGCTTCGATACGTCCTGTAGCAACAGTACCACGACCTGTAATTGAGAATACATCTTCGATTGGCATTAAGAATGGTTTGTCAGAGTCACGAACTGGCTCTTCAATCCACTCATCAACAGAGTTCATTAAGTTTAATACAGTTTCAACCCACTGAGGCTCACCGTTTAAAGCTCCTAAAGCAGATCCTTGGATAACTGGAGTGTTATCTCCGTCATACTCGTAAGAAGATAATAAATCTCTTACTTCCATATCAACTAACTCTAATAACTCAGCATCGTCAACCATATCAACTTTGTTTAAGAAAACAACGATACGAGGAACGTTTACCTGGCGACATAATAAGATGTGCTCACGAGTTTGAGGCATTGGACCATCAGTAGCAGCAACTACTAAGATACCACCATCCATTTGAGCAGCTCCTGTAACCATGTTCTTTACGTAATCCGCGTGACCTGGACAGTCAACGTGAGCGTAGTGACGGTTAGCAGTTTCATATTCTACGTGAGACGTGTTAATTGTAATACCACGCTCTTTCTCCTCTGGAGCATTATCGATTTGATCGAAAGCTTTTGCTTCTGAATAACCAGCATCAGCTAATACTTTAGTAATCGCTGCAGTCAAAGTTGTTTTACCGTGGTCAACGTGACCAATAGTACCAATATTTAAGTGCGGCTTATTACGGTTGAAAGTTTCCTTTGCCATTTTACTTTTTTATTAATTTCTATTGTTATACTTAAAATAAATATTATATCTAAAATGATATTTAAACATCAGGCTTTAGATAAAGTATTTCACTTTGAAGAGCTCATGATAAAATTCATTTACCTGCAAGCGCTCAACTTTGTATAAAAAGTTGAGCGGGAAACGGGACTCGAACCCGCAACATTCAGCTTGGAAGGCTGACGCTCTACCAATTGAGCTATTCCCGCATACTTCATTTAAAGCTTTGCAAATTTAATCATTAATTTAAATCTACAAAACCTTTTTAGATTAAAATTAAGTTAATGTGGGGAGAGCAGGATTCGAACCTGCGAAGGTTACCCAACGGATTTACAGTCCGTCCTCGTTGGCCGCTTGAGTATCTCCCCAGTTTTATTACTTAATTTTTAATTACCGAGCCGATAGAGGGATTCGAACCCACGACCTGCTGATTACAAATCAGCTGCTCTGGCCAACTGAGCTATATCGGCAATTATCTGTTATTTCAAAAGAACAGTCCATTAAACTAGACGTTGTGTTTCTTTGTTTAACGGACTGCAAATTTACGCTGATTTTTGAATAAACCAAATTTATCGTAAAATAATTTAGATTTTTTTTTGAATCTTATTATCTATCGCTAACCTTTTCTTTTTTACGAACAATTAGCTTTTTTAATGTATCTACCGATAAATCAATACATTCCTCAAATGATTGACCACATTTCTTCACGACAATATCATCACCTGGTACTTCTAAAATAATATCAACACATTTATCATTTTTATCTGATGTGTTCTCCACTTTCATGGTTACATGTGCAGAAATAATCTTATCTGATAAGGTTTCTAACTTTGATAATTTCTTTCCTAAATACTCTTCTAAACCTGGTTTAAAATCGAAGCCTACTGCTTGTACATTAATTGTCATAGTTACTCTTTTTTTTGCTCACGTGGATGAGCTTGATTAAACACTTTTTTAAGATTCTCTATGCTCCCATGTGTATAAACCTGAGTCGACGACAAACTTGAATGCCCTAATAAATCTTTTACAGCATTCAGATCCGCACCGGAATCTAACATATGAGTTGCAAAAGAGTGCCTCAACATATGAGGACTTTTTTTATGTTTTACACTTATTAAACTAAGATAGTATTTTACTTTGGAATAAACAAGAGTGTCGTACAATGGTTTATCCTTTAATGTAACAAATAAATAGGGTGTAGAAGTTAAATTAAACTTTATTTTTTCTTGTTTGAAGATTTCAATCTCTTGTAATAAGTATTTAGATATAGGAACTAAACGCTCTTTATTCCTCTTACCTAAGACTTTGATAGATAATTGAATTGGATCTATATCTGACTCTTTCAAATTAATTAATTCTGCGCGTCGAATTCCTGTTTGATATAATAAATCTATCATTAAACGATCACGAACTCCATCAAAATCTTTTGTAAAATATTCTTCTGTATCCAACAAAGTACCTATTTCTTGCTCAGTAAAAGGAACAACAACTTCCTTTTTACGCTTCATCGAATGCACTTGCTCTATCGGATTGATAATTAATACTTTTTCTTTAATTAAATATTTATAAAAACTGCGAAGTGTGCTAAGTTTTCTATTGATTGTTTTTTCAGATTTATCCAACTGAGATAAATACATTACAAATGATCGTATATGCGTTTTTTTCGCAAGATGAATTTGTTCACTTTGCTCTTCTTGCGCATAAAATGTAGTAAAATCCTGTAAATCTTTTTGATAGCTCGTTATTGTAAGAGAAGAATAGTTCTTTTCGAGCGCTAAGTAATCTAAGAATCGTTGAGTATAAACCATAAAAAAACCTATTTATCAAAGATAAAACTTTAACAAATAGGTTTACAGAAAATCTGAGGATTTCCTATTTTATTTTGAAAACAATTAAGCTTCTTCGTTAGCTAATAAAGATTGTTTGTAGATAGCTCTACTCATCTTAATTCTATTTGTAACAGAAGGCTTTGTAAATTGCTGACGTGCTCTTAATTGACGTACAACACCTGTTTTATCAAATTTTCTTTTGTATTTTTTAAGAGCTCTTTCAATTGACTCTCCGTCTTTTACTGGTATAATCAACATAATTTTATCTATTTCTTTTTAAGATTGCAAATATACAACTCTTTAATAATTAAACAAATCCTTTTTAATTAATCTTTTAAAATATTTCGTCCAATTACTAATTTTTGGATTTCAGTAGTTCCCTCACCAATTGTACATAACTTAGAATCACGGTAGAATTTCTCTACTGGGAAATCTTTTGTATATCCGTATCCTCCAAATACTTGTACAGCATCATTCGCTACTTTAACACACACTTCTGATGCGTAATATTTCGCCATAGCACCTTCTGTTGCCATTGGTAAATGATTATTTTTAAGGTAAGATGCTTTTCTGATTAATAATTCAGATGCTTCAATTTCTGTAGCCATTTCAGCTAATTTGAAGTTAACAGCTTGGAAATTCGCAATTGCTTGACCAAATTGGTGACGCTCTTGCGCATACTTTAATGCTGCTTTATATGCACCTTTAGCGATACCTAATGATAATGCCGCAATTGAAATACGTCCTCCGTCTAAGATTTTAAGCGCTTGTTTAAACCCTTCTCCTACTTCACCTAAACGATTTGCATCAGAAACACGAACATTATCAAAGATTAACTCTGCTGTTTCTGAAGCACGCATTCCTAATTTATTTTCTTTTTTACCTGAAGTAAAACCTGGCGTACCTTTCTCAATTACAAAAGCAGTTGCATTATTTTTTGCACCTTTCTCTCCTGTACGAGTCATAACAACAGCAATATCTCCTGAAATTGCGTGTGTAATAAAGTTTTTTGCACCATTAATTACCCATTCGTCCCCATCTTTTACAGCAGTTGTAGACATACCTCCTGCATCTGATCCTGTATTATGCTCAGTTAATCCCCAAGCTCCAATCCATTCAGCAGTTGCTAATTTTGGTAACCATCTTTGTTTTTGTTCTTCGTTTCCGAAAGTCAAAATATGATTTGTACATAATGAATTATGCGCTGCAACAGAAAGACCAATAGATGGATCTACTTGAGAAATTTCATCTACAATAGTAACATATTCATCATAAGATAATCCACTTCCTCCATATTCCTCAGGTACAACGATTCCCATGAATCCCATTTTACCTAATTCTTTAAAGCATTCAACTGGAAAAGTTTGAGCTTCGTCCCACTCCATAATATTTGGACGAATGTATTGTTCTGCAAATTCTCTTGCAGATTGTGCTATTAATTTTAAATTTTCGTTTTCTAAATAATCCATTCTTTTGTTTGGTTTGAATAGTACCAAATTTAACAAAATATAATCAACTGCAAAATTAACAGATTATGTAAAATTTTCATCACAATATATTAGAGTTATTTTTAATGAGTTAAAATAACTGACTATCAACGCATTGAATATAATAATCATTTTAAATCTAAACAATGTTAAGTATCATTTATGTTTATGATTTATGACATTTTAATTCGGATGTTTTTATCCGAGATTTGAATCATAATAATTTTACTAAAAATACACAACATGAAAAAATATTTAATCTTAGCGACATTATTGGGATCAGTAGCAACATTTGCACAAAATGCTGGTGAATTACATATGAGAGTTAGAGCTACTGGAGTTGTTCCGATGGAAGATGCTACGATAGGTGCGATTGGTGGAAATGTATCTGTTACAAATAATTTAATTCCAGAAGTTGATTTTACTTATTACTTCACTAAAAATGTAGCAGCTGAATTAATTTTAGGAACATCAAAACATGAAGTTGTTGCTACAAATACAACTTTAGGAAACGTAGATTTAGGACGAGTTATGTTGTTACCTCCAACTTTAAATTTACAATACCACTTCTACCCTACTCAAAAATTAAAACCTTATGTTGGTTTAAGTGCTAATTATACAGTTTTCTACAACGAAGGACAAGGTAAAGGACGTAATGCAGCTGTAACTGATGTTGCTTATGA
Source organism: Faecalibacter bovis (assembly GCF_017948305.1). Classification (NCBI taxonomy): domain Bacteria; kingdom Pseudomonadati; phylum Bacteroidota; class Flavobacteriia; order Flavobacteriales; family Weeksellaceae; genus Faecalibacter; species Faecalibacter bovis. Next base: position 1,407,753 of record NZ_CP072842.1, on the reverse strand, counting down.
TAACGCCTTTGGATATGGATTTCAATTTGGATTAGATTACAAAATCACTGATAAAATGTATTGGAACGTAGATGTAAAGAAATTATACTTAAATACTGATGTTACAGTAGCAACAGCTTTAGATGTAACAGTACCTGCGGATGTAGATTTAAATCCATGGTTAATTAGTACAGGTATTGGATTTAAATTATTCTAAAAAGAATTCCATTTTTATTTCTAAATATATATAACAAAAAAAGAGAACTTTCAATTCTGGAGTTCTCTTTTTATTTTTTAAAGTTTCTATTATATTCTTCGATTGAAACAAAATCTGGTTCGATGTGTACCAATACATCTTGTACTTGAGGAATAGATTCCATTACACGATCTTTTATTAAATGGCTTATTGCATGACCTTCTGCTACCGTAAGATTACCACCAACAACTGCATGCATATCTACAAAATAAACCATTCCTGATTTTCGAATTACACATTTCTCAACCGCTTTAACGCCAGGAACTTTTCGTGCAATCACTTTTATATCTTCATTTTCTTGACCGTAAAGATCTTCATCCATCATTTCACCTAAAGCTGGTCTCAAAATCTTATAAGCGTTATAAATGATCAATCCAGAAGCTAACAAGGCTGTAATATCATCTGCAATTTCCCATCCTTCGCCCATCACCAAAGAAACAGAAATACCAACAAAAGCCATCAAAGAGGTAATTGCATCCGAACGATGATGCCAAGCATCTGCTTTTAAAGCTGAACTATTCGTTTCTCTACTTTTTTTCATCACATACTGAAATGAAATTTCTTTGAAAAGAATAATTCCACCAAGGATTAGTAAAGTAAAATGTTTCGGACTTTCGTGAGGTGTAAAAATATTATTAAAACTCTCATAAGCTATAACACAAGCAGCTATAATCAGGGAAAGAACAACTAAGAAAGTAATTAAAGCCTCCGCTTTTCCATGTCCGTAGGGATGATTATCGTCCGCTGGACGAGAAGAGTATTTTAACCCTAAAAAAACTAAAATTGAAGAAAATACATCCGTTGTAGATTCAATTCCATCTGCTATCAATGCGTATGAATTACCGAAATAGCCTCCTAAAAATTTTATAGCAGCTAAAGAAGCATTTCCCAGAATACTAAATATAGATGCGTTTATAGCTTTTTCAGAATTTTTACTCATTATCAAAAAAAATAGCCCTACAAATGTAGGGCTACAAATATACGTAATTATTTCGCTAAGAATGGGTATCGATAATCTTTTGCAGGTACTAAAGTTTCCTTAACAGTACGAACAGAAACCCAACGTAATAAGTTCATTGCTGAACCTGCTTTGTCATTAGTTCCTGATGCACGAGCACCACCAAATGGTTGTTGTCCTACAACAGCACCAGTTGGTTTATCATTAATATAGAAGTTACCAGCCGCATTTTCTAATGCTTTGTAAGCAATTTCAACAGCTGAACGTTCTTGTGCGAAGATAGATCCTGTTAATGCATAAGCTGATGTTTCGTCAACTAATTTTAAAGTTTCTTCGAATTTATTTTCATCGTAAACGTAGATTGATAAAACTGGTCCAAAAATCTCATCTGTCATCGATTCGTAAGTTGGATTTGTAGTAACGATCACTGTTGGATCAATAAAATAACCAACTGAATCATCGTATGTACCACCAGCTATAACTTCAGCTTCAGAAGATTCTTTTGCTCTTTCAATAAATCCAGTGATTTTTTTGAATGAATAAGCATCGATAACTGCAGTTACAAAATTCGTTGGATCTTCTGGAGTTCCTACTTTAATTGTAGCTAACATTTCTTTCATTTGTTTCTCAACTTCAGGCCAAATGTTTGAAGGGATGTAAGCACGAGATGCAGCAGAACATTTTTGTCCTTGGTACTCGAATGCTCCACGAACTAAACCTACAGCTACTTCAGTTGGACAAGCAGATTTGTGAGCTACCACGAAATCTTTACCTCCTGTTTCACCTACTACGCGTGGATATGTTTTGTGAATATCTACATTATTTCCGATTTGTTTCCATAAATGTTTGAAAACATGTGTTGATCCTGTAAAGTGTAATCCTGCAAAATCTGGATGAGAAATACACGTATTAGCAGTTTCTGCTGGATCTGCTAAAACCATATTAATTACACCGTCTGGTAAACCAGCTTTTTTGAAGATTTCCATTGTTACTTGTGCAGAATAAACTTGTTTATCTGATGGTTTCCAAACCACAACATTCCCCATTAAAGCCATACAAGATGGTAAATTTCCTGCGATTGCAGTAAAATTGAAAGGTGTAATTGCGAAAGTAAAACCTTCTAATGGACGGTATTCTACTTTATTCCAAACTCCAGGAGAAGAAATTGGTTGATCTGCATAAATTTCAGTCATGAATTTCACGTTGAAACGTAAAAAGTCAATTAACTCACATGCTGCATCAATCTCTGCTTGCATCGCATTCTTTGATTGACCAATCATTGTTGCTGCATTTAATTTTGCACGGTAAGGACCAGCAATTAAATCAGCCGCTTTTAAGAAAATTGCTGCACGATCTTCCCAAGCCATCTTTGCCCAAGATGATCTAGCTGCTAAAGCTGTATCAATAGCTTTTTGTACATCAGCCTGAGTTCCTTCGTGGTAGTAACCTACAACTTTTTGGTGATCATGTGGTGGACGAATTTCTTTCTTTACTCCACTATAAATCTCTTCAGAACCGATGTATTGAGGCACTTCAATAACCTCATTATACATTTGTTTGTATGTTTCTAATAATTGTGCTCTTTCTGGTGTTCCAGGTGCATACGATTTTACCTCTTCATTAACAACAGAAGGAATTTGAGCAAATGATTTAGCCATTTTTAATACTAATTATGGGTTTGTTTGTATTATTATTTGATGTATCAAAATTAGTAAAAATAAATGGATTACATTTGATACTTTAATGTTAATGTATAATTATACGTTTAAGCGATGAAGTACATCTTTTATTTAATTCCTATACTATTAATTTTTAGTTGTTCGATGGATAATAAAGCTTATCATCTACGAATGGAATCGTTGCAGAAAACAGAAAACAAATATCAATTAACTGTTTCGACTGAAGTTAATTTAGATGAAATTAAAAATAAACATCAATTTAATCATCAAGAATTTATTGGTTCATTAAAAAATCGTGATTTTAAAGATAAAAGCATTATTATAGTTGGAAATTTTGATACTAAAAATCAAAAAATCATAGATAAAAGATTTTATTATACGGTTGATTTAATGATTACCAATCGTGATGAACAACTTGATTTAACCAATCAATTAACAGAAAAAGATACAATTTCTGGTTTTTTACAACTTTCATATGATATGGGGAGAACATATCCCACAAAAAATATTGATTTACCAGCTAGAATATTTATTGAAGCTTCTAAATAAAAAAAGTCCTCGTTCGAGGACTTTTTTATTTTATCATATTTTAAAGATTAACATAAGTATCAAAATATTTACAATTTGATTTTACTTCTTTGTAAACTTTTGTATTTACCAAAGACTTTAATTGATTAAAATACGTTCGATGATTTTTAACTTTATAAGCGATAAATTTTGGTTCGTCATAAGGAACATACCAACTATCATCCGTTAAATAATTGCTTGCATAAGTATAAAATTTTCCTTGATCAGCTTTTGCAGCAGTAAACAAAATCTGTGCTTTCAATTCAGGATCTTTCACTTTTGCTAACGCTGCTTTGGCATAATCTAAACTCAAATCAAAATTATTAATGTACTGCGCATTCATCGTATAATTTTTATAATAGTTTACAAAAATCAAATTCCCAGCTTTGTTTTCGTCTTTAGCTTCAATAAAATTATGGAATTTTGGACCATTCCAATTGTTTCTATCAAACGAAAGTAATTCTCTAAAATATCCTAAAGAAGTCGTATTATAATAGAAATTCGCCAATAAATAATTTGCCTTCACTCCTTTTTCATCATTCTTTTTAGCCAAATCTGATAACTGAATTAATATATCAGTTAACTGAAGTTTATTCATTTCTTTCGGAATAAAATTAAATTCGTTCACATAAGGTTTGGCAATCACTTGAATTTCTGAACAAGTAAAACATTCTATTCTATTGTAGCCAAAAACTCCGTTCGAAATATGACTGTACCAGTTATATGGATTTGTATCTTCATCCGAATAATATCCTACTTCTTCAAAGTTAAAATCTTGTGGCAACTTCTTGAATTCAGCTTTCGCTAAATCAAATTTTCTTTCTTTTAGATATAATGTTCCTTTATAATTCGCAATAAAATCAGCCAATTTAAATTTAGATTTCTGATAAGTTGATTGATACGTTGTTGAATTATATTGAAAGAAATTAATATTAGAAACTAAATATTGTTCAAAACTATTTTTGTTTGATTTTTTATCAAATTCATCAATAGAATTTAATAAATCCCAATTAACATTCGATGCAAGATCATAAATTGTGTTATGCAACAAGAATGCTTTTGCTTTATCGCCTTGTAAAAAATAACGATTGGCTAAAATATCTTTCGCAACGTCTTTAAATCTATCTTTTAATATTTGTTCGTCTGTAAAAATTTTTTCACCGTATTCATATTCGGCTGGATAAATCAATTCTGACATTAATATATCACCATATTTTGTCATAATTGTACGTTCAAAAGCGGGTGTAATTTTATCTTGCTGATTCAAATCAATCAACATTTCAATCATTTTTTTGTGTAAAACAAAATCAGATTGTTTACTATTAACTTTTGATAAATACGAATTTGCTTCTTTAAAATTTTTATTAAAAGTTGATAAATAAGCCACCGAAAGATTCCAAAAATCTTTTTCGTTTGTTTTATTCGCTTGTTCTTTTCCTAAAGAAATGGCTTCCAAAATAAAATTCGCAGGTAAATCAGATCCATAATCATATTGTGATAAAGCGGGTAATTTCATTGGTTTGATATTAGATTCGTTCCAATTACTACCGTTTGCATATTGATTTAAATAATGTCTTTCTACCAAATTAATTGCACGCGCATATAAAACCTTCGCTTGTTCAGCATTAGCATCTAACTTTAAAATTTGACGCATGGCAGCCAACGGATTATTAAAATCTTTATAACCAATTAGTAAATATAAATCGAGCTTTTCTTGATTGGTTTTCGCATTATTCAACAATTGTTCATAATCCAAATCTTGAGTCACTTTCATCGAATTGAAAGCACTTTCTTTTCGGTTTTTAGTATGAGAAAAAACTTCGAAAAAATCATAATTTGCTTGTATAAAATTACCAACCGCTCGTTCGGCTCCAGCTTTCTGATCCAAAGCATAATAATACATCACCGATTTCTGATTTAACGGCACAACGTATTTATTAAACAAATTAATAGCCTCGATGTATTGATTAGAATAATGCGCAAATCGAACCATTTGATACGCATAACGCATTTTTAAAGCAGGATCTGATTCCGCTTTATAACTACGTTCCAAAACATTCATCACTTTTAAATTGTCTAATTGCGATGCATTTTTTCCACTACGATCAACGTAACTCCACGAATCACCAGTATCAATATAATTGTGATTCATGTAAGGTTCTAAATATTTCGCGTACGATAAATATAAAAGTGATTGTTTGTGTTTTTTGATAAAATCTGCATTCGCAAACTTTAATTTAGAATCAGAAGTTTTACCTGATTTCACTAATTGATCAATCGAAGATTTAGTTGTTTTATAAACTAAATAATAAGCGTCATCATAATCGATTCCTAAATATTTTGACCAATCTTCAATTTTTTCATCCTTAATATTAACATCTGATGTGTCGTAAAAAGGACTATCCATTATCATTAAAAATGGCTGATATTCTGGTGAGTGAACAATGGACTGGTTAAATAAATTATAATAAGTATAATCTTCACTATAATCTGCGCATGCAAATCCTTGAAGATTAAATCCAAAAACTGCTGCTAGAGTTATCAATACTTTTTTCATTACTTTAGGTTATTAAGGTTATAGTTTTGAGTAAATTTTTCGTCTAAATGATAAAAAATTATGCGGTAATCATCTTTCAATTTTGAATCCAAAAATGACTTTGTTTCTATTAAAACATCTTCTGAAATGGTTTCTACTTTAATTTTGAAACCTTTACTTAAATAAAATTTTTCCAGAAAGAAATCATCTGTTACCTCATATATTCCGTTTCCTTTGTTGATAACAGGTTTACCAATTAAATCATCTTCCGAAAAAGAATTAATCAATTTTATTTTCCCCAGATGATTAGTTACAATCGCCCACGAATAAATGGGTAAAGCAACATCTAGTTGGATTGGATAATCATTTAAATTTTGCAAATAATCTTTAGCTAAATCTAAATCTAAAATCGAATTTTTATCCTGCACTTCACTTGGATTTTCTGTTGCGTAACACATTAAAACCATTTTATCTAAAGGCGGAACTCCTTCTCTTTCTTTAAATTTTACTTGATGTAATCGTAAAGTTGCTGAAAGTTTTTTATTGGAAATCTTCTTTAATTCTTCTAAAAATAAAAAATAATTGGCTTTGGTTGATTTTGTCCAATCGCAATCAATTTGAATTTCTGAAAAAGATTTTAATTCACTTGATAAAGCAATTTCATTAATCAACTTATTTACATTAGATGCTAATTTTTTAACTTCATCAGATGATAATCCTTGGAAAGTTCGATTTGTGATAAAAACAGTAGGAATATAATTAACAGCTAATTCTGAAGATTTGAAATTCTTTATTGTTCCGATCGGATTTGGATTATTTTCTTTCTTATCCACATCAAAAAATCGGATATAAATGTTCTCGACTTCTAAATTTTGAACAAGATTTTTTTCCGTTTCATTAACGCTAAAATTTGATCGCCAGTAATAAAAATCAATCGGATGATTTCTATCTTTAGAACAACTAAAAAGAAATAATGATAGTAAAAAGGTATAGATTGGATTTTTCATGATATAAATTTAAAATAAAAAACCTGATCAAGTTGATCAGGTTAACTATTTAATTTCTTGTGTTTACTTCTCCATATCCCATTAAGATATCGTAACGGCCACCCCAAGGTCGATAATAAAATAAACCTTGATACATATTTTCTGTTTGCCAAAAACTACCACTTACATAACTAGGTTCAACGCGCTTTGTCTTTGTATTTACAACAACGTATTGATAATTATAATATCCTTGTTTTAGAAAATATTCATTTTCCCAAAGTTGAGAATCTTTATTAAATTTTAGTTTTGAATTATCAGAAATTTCCCAATTATTAAATGCTCCAACAACATAAGGTTGGTACAATCCATTTTGATCTTCAAAAGCGTCTAAAGCAAAATAAATCCAAGTATAATCAGCTTCTGAAGCTGCTAAATATTCATTTCCGTAGCGATTACTACGGATATAAAAGTTACCATTTACATCTCCAAAATCATCATAAGGAAGATTATATTTAGGGAAATCAACTCGTAAAACGGTATGATAAACAGAATCTTTTCTAAAATTACGTTCGGTAGTTAAACCGGGAACATCTAAATTTTTAGTATCAAACCAGTTGTATTCGGCTCCACCTTCAAAAGTCCATTTTACATTATTATAAGTTAATTGATTTGTGCGAGTAAAATCTGGAGATAAATCTGTTATATGATCGTTCCAATTGTTATTTTTCATGATAAACAATTTTCCACCATCAGGGGATTCAGTAAAATTTTGAGATCCACTTGAAACAACAGTTTGTATCTTTTGGTTAATATCTTTCACACTTGGATTGATAAAACGAGAAAAACTCATCCCAACATCTACATTTCCTTCGTAAACAGCAAAACGTTTGGTGAATACAGGATTATTTTCGTCGTTAAAATAAACTTTCAATAAATAATTTCCACCCAATTTCACATTCATATCTCTGTTCGGAAACTGAATTTGATAATTGGTATATCTTTTATATGTATTGAATGAATTTTTGTAGGTACGAACATAGTCGTTATTAATACCAACTAAAAATTCTGATTGAAAAATCCCTGATTCAGACCAATCCGCATTTCTATGCTCAATTTTATAATTGTATCGTTTATATCCAGCATCTAAATCATCAAATAAAAAAAGTAAAGTTTCATTTGAATTTAAACGAATAATTGGAGTATTATCATTCTTTGATGGATTAAAAACTTGAACTGTTCCTATATTTCTTGGAGGTTTCACTTCAATCTCTTGTGCAAAAATTGTATTAGAAAAAACTAAAATTGCTACAAAAAATAATATTTTAAAAAACTTCATTTCTATATTTTTTACTAAAATACAACAATAAAAAAAGTGTCCAACTTTTCAGTTGAACACTTTATTATTTATAGTATCAATAATTTATTTAAAAAATTGAAGGATATTTTGTCGGATTTGACTCATTCATCATCGCATAAACACGCTCTACAATATCATCAACAGAAGGTTTAGAGAAATAATCTCCGTCTGTTGCATAAGGAGGTCGGTGTGCTTTAGCCGTAATTGTCATTGGTTTACTGTCTAAACTGAAGTAAGCCGATTGTTTTTCGATAATTTCTTGTAACAAGAAAGCTGTTGCACCACCAGGAACGTCTTCATCAATAATAGCTAAACGATTTGTTTTAGCTAATGATTTCGCCACATCATGCTTAATATCAAAAGGTAATAATGATTGCGCATCAATAACTTCAGCTGAAATACCTAATTGTTCTAATTCTTTAGCAGCTTCCATTACAATTCTCCATGTCGAACCGTAAGTTAAAAGTGTTACATCAGAACCTTCTTTCGTAATTTCAACCTCACCAATTGGAGTTGTAAATTCACCAATATTAGATGGTTTTTGCTCTTTTAATCGGTAACCATTTAAACTTTCTACCACAATTGCAGGTTCATCACATTGTAATAATGTATTATAAAAACCAGCAGCTTTTGTTAAGTTACGAGGTGTTAAAACATTTACTCCACGAACTAAGTTTAAAATTCCTCCCATTGGAGAACCAGAGTGCCAAACACCTTCTAAACGGTGACCACGAGTACGAATAATTAATGGCGCTTTTTGCCCTCCTTTTGTACGATAAAGTACCGAAGCTAAATCATCCGAAATTCCTTGTAAGCAATATAAAACGTAGTCTAAATATTGAATTTCAGCAATTGGACGTAATCCACGCATTGCCATTCCTATACCTTGACCAAGAATTGTAGCTTCACGGATTCCTGTATCCATAATTCTTTCGATACCATATTTTTCTTGTAAACCTTCTAAACCTTGGTTTACATCTCCAATATTCCCGGCATCTTCACCAAAAATTAAAGTATTAGGATATTTTTCGAAAATTTTATCAAAGTTATCACGAACAATAACACGACCATCTTCAACAACTTCTTCTCCTTCATACTTAATTTCAACTTGTGGAACTTGAATTGCTGTTCCAGAAACTAAGTGAGACGAATATATATCTTCTTGAATTTCTAATTGATTATTCAACCAATTAATTAATTCAGATTTTGCAGTTAAATTTTCTTCACGAACAATTCGTAAGACTTTACGAACAGCTGAGAAAATATCACGTTTAAATGGAGTTGATTTTGCTTTTAATTGATTGATTTCAATAGTTACAAATGCACCATTTGAACTTTCTTCAGCAACTTTTTCTAATAAAGAAATTGCAGCGTTTTTCAATTCAATTATTGGATTCAAATATAAATCCCAAGTTTTCTTTTGTGCATCACGCACTTCTTTTTTTACTTGGTTTTCTAAAGCTACTAACTCTTCTTCAGAGATAATTGGCTCAGGTCCAGTTTCTCCAAATTTAATCATCCATTCGCGGAATTTTGCAATTCCATCGTACTCTTTTTCCCAAGCTAAACGCTCTTCAGATTTGTAACGTTCGTGAGATCCAGACGTTGAATGTCCTTGTGGTTGTGTACACTCAGAAACGTGAACAATACAAGGTATGTGATGTATTCTTGCGTATTCTTCAGCTTTAGTATATGCATCAATTAAACCTGGATAATCCCATGCTTTTACAGAGATGATTTCGTAACCACGTTCTTGTTCTGTACGTTGGAATCCAGATAATAATTCTGATAAATTTGATTTTGTTCTTTGAAATTGTGCTGGAACAGAAATTCCGTATCCATCATCCCAAATTGAGATAATCATCGGAACTTGTAAGACTCCACCTGCGTTTACAGTTTCCCAAAAATGTCCTTCAGAAGTACTCGCATCACCAATTGTACCGAATGCGATTTCATTTCCATTTCTAGAAAATTGTTCTTTCACATCAGCATCCTTTACTTGACGATAAACTTTTGAAGCTTGAGCCAATCCTAATAAACGAGGCATTTGCCCAGCAGTTGGGGAAATATCAGAACTTGAGTTTTTTTGATCTACTAAGTTCTTCCAACTTCCATCTTCATTTAAAGATCGAGTAGCAAAATGAGATGTCATTTGACGACCTCCTGAAGCTGGTTCGTGCTCTAAATCAGTTAAAGCGTATAATTGTGCGAAAAAGTTTTCTACAGTTAATTCATTAATCGCAAACATAAAAGTTTGATCACGATAGTATCCTGATCTAAAGTCTCCGTTTTTAAAAACGCGAGCCATAGCGATTTGTGGTAACTCTTTTCCATCTCCAAAAATCCCAAATTTAGCTTTTCCAGTTAGTACTTCTCTACGACCAAGTAGACTCACTTCACGTGACAAAAAAGCTAAACGATAATCGTTTACGATTTGATTTTTGAATTCCTCGAAAGTAATTTTATTTACCTCTTGTGTTTCCATTTCATTTGTTTGTTGCAAAACAAATTTAACAAAAGATTTGTAACATAACCATACTATTTACAACTTATTAGACACTAAATTTAATAAATTTATAATCTAAACATTAATATTTATTCTATGAAAAAAACTCTATATAGCCTTGTATTCGCCTTTATACTAGGAACTGCACCATACGCAATTGCGCAAAAATCAACAACCAATACGGCGCAATTCGTTACTCAAGTAGAAGGAATAAAAGAATATAAATTAAACAACGGTTTGCAGGTTTTATTTATTCCGGACGCATCACAAAGTAATGTTGTTGTAAATATTACCTATCATGTAGGTTCTAAACACGAAGGATATGGTGAAAAAGGAATGGCGCATTTATTAGAGCATATGCTTTTTAAAAGCACCAAAAATTTAGGTGACATCAAAAAAATGTTATCTGATAAAGGTGGTAATGCCAACGGAACAACTTGGTACGACCGTACAAATTACTATGAAATATTCCCTTATTCTGAAGAAAATTTACGTTGGAGTATTGAGATGGAAGCTGATCGAATGATTAATGCTACCATTCTTCAAGAAGATTTAGATAAAGAATTTTCTGTTGTAAGAAATGAATTTGAAATTGGCGAAAATAACCCAATGGGTGTTTTAATGGAACGAGTGATTAATGCAGGATATGTTTGGCATAATTACGGAAATTCAACAATTGGTTCTCGTGAAGATATCGAACGTGTTAAAGCGCCACAATTAAGAAAATTCTACGAAAAATATTATCAACCTGATAATGCAGTGTTAGTCGTTGCAGGTAAATTTGACGAGAAAAAAGCTTTAGAATATGTAAACAAATATTTTGGTGCGATTGCAAAACCAGCCAGAGCTTTAGATGAGATACAAACTAAGGAACCTGCACAAGATGGAGAAAAGTTTGTAGAAGTAAAACGTGCTGGAGATAGTCAAGCGGTTGGAATCATGTATCACACAGCTCCATTTGCCGACAAAGACTACGCAGCATTATCTGTTTTAGAGGAAATATTAACTTCTGATCCTTCTGGATATTTATACAAATCTTTAGTAGATACACATAAAGTTTCTTCAATTTGGTCCTTTTCTCCCCAATTAAGAGATGCAGGATTTATGTTTATTGGTGCAGAAGTAAGCAAAGAAAAAAACATCAAACAAATACGCGATGAAGTTCGTACAGAATTAGATAAAATTGCATCAAACAATTATACAGAGGCTGATGTAAAACGTGCCCAATCTTCTATTGCTAAACAATTAGAAAATCTAAAAAATAATACAATCGGGCAAGCGGTTAACTTAACAGAAATTATCGGTTCTGGAGATTATCGCTTAAACTTTATTTACCGTGATAATGTTGAAAAAGTAACATTAGCAGATGTAAAACGTGTAGCAGAAAAATACTTTAGAGAGAATAACAGAACGGTTGGAATTTTTATTCCGACTAAAGATGAAATCCGTGTATTACCAAACGAAGTTTCTTCTAAAGAAATCAAAAATTTAGTTACTAATTATAAAGGTAGAGAAGTTGAAAAAGAAGCAAAAGCTTTTGAAGCTTCAATAGCTAATTTAAAAGCTAATTACGCTGAAGGAAAGTTAAATAATGGACTGAAATACGGAATTATCAATAAAGAGATTAAAGGTGAAAAAGTAATCATTTCTTTAAATTTACCTATCTCTAATGAAAAGGATTTAGCAGGAAAACAAGAAATTGGAAGTATGGCTGCTCAGTTATTATTGGCGGGAACAAAATCGATGACGAAAGAACAGATTAAAGATAAATTAGATGAATTAAAATCTTCTGTTTATTTTGGTTTTTCTGGTCAGAATTTAACTGTTAATATCAACACCTACAAAAAATCACTTGCAGAAACAATGAAAATTGTAAAGCAAATGATTACTGAACCTACGTTCCCAGAAGCTGAATTAGAAAAATTAAAAATCGAAAATGTTACTTATTTAGAAGGAAACATGAACGATCCACAATCTGTTGCTTTTACAGAAATTCAGCGTTTAACTAATAATTATCCTAAATCATCTTTATTTTATACCTCTACATTTCAAGAGATGATTGATGATATCAAGAAAGTAAAACGTACAGATTTAGTTAATTTCTATCAAAATTATTTTGGCGCAAATAATGGTGCTGCTTCAGTAATTGGTATGAATGAAAAAGAAAAAATTCAACAATTAATAGATGATACTTTTGGTAAATGGAATTCTAAATCAAAATACGAAAAAGCATATCCAACATATCATGCAACAGTTAAAAATGATAAAATCATTAACATTGCAGATAAAGAAAATGCAGCTGCAGTTGGTGGTTTAAATCTGAAAATGAATCAAAACCATTCTGATTATCCAGCTTTGGTTATTGCAAATGAAATTTTAGGTAGTGGAGGTTTCTTAGCAGCTCGTATCCCAATGCGACTGAGAGAAAAAGAAGGAATTAGTTATGGTGCTGGATCCTATTTAGACGTGCCTTCGGATCCTAAAAACGAATCTGCTTCTTGGGGTTATTATGCATTTCTTAATCCAACAAAACGTGATGCTGTAGAAAATGCTGTTAAAGATGAAATTATTAAAGCAGCAAAATCAGGTTTCACTGCAGAAGAATTAAAATCAAATATTTCTAGCTGGAAAACAAGCCGTGAAACAGCTTTAGGAAATGATGGTACTTTATTGGCTTTATCAACAAATTATTTATTAAATAATATTTCTTTTGATGAATTTACTGCATTAGAAAAGAAAATTGACAAATTAACTTTAAGCCAAGTAAATGAAGCAATGAAAAAATACATTGATTTAGAAAAAATCATTTCAGTTTACACAGGTACATTTAAAAAATAATACTTTAGATATCAATATTTAAGGCAGTCTTTAAGGGCTGCCTTCATTTTTGGAACTAATTTTGCATGAACACACATTGAAAAATATAAAAAACACAATAACTAAAAATCATTACAATGGAACAAGATCAAAAAAAATCAAATAACTCGACCCTTCCTATTGCATTAGGAGTTGGATTATTACTGAGTTTAGGTTTTAATGCTTATCAATTTATTGACAACAAAAACGATCAAGAAACTTTAAATAAATCTGTAAAAGAATTATCAGCAATTTCTTCTGAAAAATCTCAATTAGAATTTGATTATAAAAATTTACAAGACGAATTCGAGACTTTAAAGAGTTCTATTGTTGATAACGATGGTTTATTAGCAAATAAAGAGCACGATATTAAAATTCAACAAGAAGAGATTAACAAGATTTTAAATGATGCGAATGCATCAAAACAAGATTTAGCAAAAGCTGAATCGATGATTAAAAATTTAAAAGCTGAAATTTCTACCTATAAATCTGAAATTATTCGTTTAGAGAAAGAAAATGCAATCTTAGTAAAAAATAATGCTTTATTAACAACAGAGCGTGATAGTATTACTACAACATTGGCAAATGAGAGAACTGAACGTATCGTTGAAAAACAAGTTGCTCAACAAAAAGAAGAAGAATTAAGTACAACTTTATCTGTTTCTAACCATAAAATCGCTCCATTAAAAGTGCGTAATAACGGAAAAGAAGTAACTAAAAATAAAGCTAACAAAGTAGATAAAATTAGAGTTTCTTTTGATATTGATAGAAATTCTCGTGCAGTTAGTGGAAATAAAGAAATTTATGTTGCGATTCGTAAACCAAACGGTCAGATCGGAAAATTTGGTGGAGCTGAATCTGGAACATTAAAATTACATTCTGGTGACGAAGTTACTTACTCTGATAAAGTAAATATTAACTACCAAAACGGAGCTGGACAAACAGTAACTTTTGATTGGGAAGATGCTTCTTTTGAGCCTGGAACTTATAAAATTGACATTTACCAAAATGGATTTAAAATTAGTCAAGCTGACGTAGTTTTAAGATAATCCGAAAATTAAATAGTATAGATTTTAAAAAAGCGAGGTGGATTTCACCTCGCTTTTTTTTATGCTTTCAAGTAATTAATACTTACCGTTGCTAATTCATTATCAGGAAATTTCTTGAATAATTTATTATCCGGATTTAATCCTGCTTCCTGGCAAATTCTGTGAAAAACATCAACTTCTAGAATATATTGATCCGAGAAACCATGTGTCGCATCATAAGCTGTTGCAGCTGTATTTCCTATATTTTTAGCCACTAAATCTGGAGCTAACGTATGCAATTCTATCAGCAATAAACCGTATCGTTGTACATAAGGCGCCCATTTTTGTAAATGCTGTTTTAAACTTTCTTCAACATCGCCATTTAATAATCTTTTTCCTCTAAAAGCGTATGCTCCAGTTGAAGTTGATACTCGATTTGTAGCATCTATATCTGTCCAAATACGATTATGATCTAAGAAAGTTCTGATATTTAAAAGCTCACTTAATGAGATGTTATAATCGTTTTGTAAATCATTTGATAATCGTTCAGGATCACCAATATCTCCCCAAATTACTTTTGCCCAAATATCATTTTTAATCAAATTTGCTCGAGTAACTTTTAAAGCTGCTTGGTTATAATCTGCTCCAACTAAAAACAAAGGATAATCATCTAAATGACGACCACGTAACGTGTAACGTTCCACCACTTCGTAAAGATGTTGCAACAAAGCACCATTCCCACAACCCATATCCAAAATTCCTTTTGGTTGTTCTTCTAAAGGACGATTAAAAATATCCATGATAAATTCATCAATCACTTTAAAATAAGTAGCATGCGCTCCTCCACTACCCCACACATTCATCTCTCGATCTACATGAATTTCATCTTCACCATCTTTAATTTCTCTAATTTTTGATGGAGAACCATATAACAAATCATCTATTTTAGAGAACGTTGGTAAATAAGAAACCGTAACTCCGTAAGCCGAAGCACGACGAGCAAAAAATAATCCTGTTTCCGTAAATTGGTAATTTTTGCCTTGCTTTGTAAACCACTCAAGTTTTACTAAACAATCTAAAATTTTCTCAAAATATTGTGGATTTTTATGAAACTCATCTGCACTGAAAGATGCTTCCATAAAATATTTATGAAATAATCCACTCATTCCTAAACGAACGATTAACGGACCGACTAACGCACCTTCGATATGTTTACAAATCTGAAAATGTAAATGTTTATCTATAAATTCAGGTTCGTTACTTGATGTTAAATAAGATTCATATTTTTCAAATAAATGAGTCCATTTTTTACAAAAATCATCTGAAAAATCTTTACGATTAATTACTTCATCAGATTTTAAAAATGTTGCTAAATCTTCATAAATATCAAGATTCGTAAATGCACGTTCTGAATATTTATTAACTTCAATTAATACTTGATTATTTTCTGGCATTAATTGATAACTCAACATATTTTGAGAGGCCAACACACGTAATGCTACATTAAGATAACCTTCGTTGGTTTGAAATTGATTTGATAACTGAGAAATTGTTACTTTTTTATTTTCTACGATATAGTGCAAAACACCTTTGTGTGCTAAAGCTGCTAAAACTGGAGCAGTCACAATACCATCAAGATGTCTAAAAATTAACGATCTTAAAAATTTTTTATCCATATAACGATGAAATTAACCATGTAAAGATATTTAATAATACCTAAAACTCTATTGGATTAGTATAGTATTTTAGATAAAATAATTTAATCTTTATCTAATGTATTTATTTCTAAACATATAAAAAAACCTCTTTGTAAAAAGAGGTTCATAATTATTTATCTATTCTTAAAAAATTCCCGTTTGAATCGAGTTTTAGATCAACATTATTCAATAATTCTACATCAATTCCCGTTGCATCACGATCAATTGATTTGATTCCGATTTCTGGATAATTCTTTTTCAAATATTCGCGAGAAGCTTGAGGTAAAAATGAAGCATCAACAGATTGATTGGCTACACCAGCTTTCACCTCTTTCCATTCTCCATTCGCATCAAAATTAATTTTGATTCCATTAGATAATTGAATATTATACTCATCTCCAGAAACATCTGATTCTTTAATTACATTTTGAATTGTTTCACTTCCAAAATTCTGTTTAATAAAGTTTTGAGCTGATTGAGGCAAATCTGTTTGCTGCACTACAACTTCATCGTTATCTGTTGTGACAGCTTTTTGCTGACCATCTTCTTTAACAACCGTATAAGAATCGTTTGTTTTATTTTCTTGGGTTGAATTACAAGAAAAAATTGCTAATGAGGAAAGTACAATTATTGATATTACTATTTTTTTCATGATAATATGGTTTATTATGTTTATCACAATCATTATACCATAAAAAAAGTCGAATAGTTTCCTATTCGACTTAAGTATCAATATTTAATAAATTATTTCTGTACTAATATATAATATTGCCATGGCTGGAATTTAACTTTAGAATTTCCATCTAAATTAATTTCTTCACCCGTCATAAAATTTTTAAATGTTCCTGAAATCGGAACGATAACTTCTTGTGCAACTTTCGTAAAGTTTCCAACAAAATAAGCTTCAGTAGAATTCTTCTTACGTTTAAAAGCTAATATAGCTTGATCATCAGACGTTTTTAAACGCTCGTAAGAACCAGCATTTTTACCTCCATTAAACGCTTCGTTCGTGATTTTTAACTCACCTAATTTTTCATAAACACCACGCATTTTCGCATTTGGATTACGATCGATAGAATCTTTAACAAAGAATTTTAAACGACGATTGAAATCTTCTTCTTGTCCATTATAAATCAAAGGAACAGATGGTAAAGCATACGTTAAAGCTGCGAAAGTTTCAACTGCATCTCCCATTCTTTCAAACTCAGTACCAGCCCAAGAATTTTCATCATGGTTTGAAGTGAATAACATTTTATAATCATCTTTCTCCCATTTGTGTTGGATGCTATCCATGTAAACATCAACCGCAGAAACATTTTTCTTTCCTTTGGCAATATCATTCATGATATGATGTAATTCCCATCCATAAGCCGCATCAAAAACGCCATTTTTTAATAATTCTGGTTCTTCTGTTTCGCCTAACATAAAAATCTCGCGACCATTTGCCAATTCTTTCTTCGCTTCTGCCCAGAAATCTGTTGGTACCATGTGTGCCATATCGCAACGGAATCCATCAATGTTAAATTCATCCAACCAATATTTCATATCGGCAATCATGGCTTTACGTAATGCTGGATTTTTGTATTCTAACGAAACAACATCTGTCCAATCGTAAGGAGAAATAAAGTTTCCTTTTTCATCTTTTTCATAGAAATCAGGATTAGATTTCATCCATGGATGATCCCAAGCTGTGTGGTTCGCAACCCAATCTAAAATAACGTAAATTCCATTTTTGTGCGCCTCTTTAACCAAAGCTCTAAAATCTTCTGCTGTTCCAAATTCAGGATTAACTCCACGATAATCACTAATTGAATAATATGAACCCAAACCTTCTTTACGTTTTTCAACACCAATTGGATGAATTGGCATTAACCAAAGAACCTTAACACCTAATTTCTTGATATTAGGAATTTCTTTCGTTACTGCGGCAAAAGTTCCTTCTGGTGAGAATTGTCGCACGTTTACTTCATAAATTACAGCTGTTTCCGCCATATCTGCAGTAAAGGGAGCAATATTTTCTCCCGATTGTTCTGTTTGTACTGCTTCGGTATTAGTTTCATCCTTTTTACCACAACTTGTAATAAAAAGCCCAGCGACTAAACCTAAAGCTAAAAATTGTTTAACCATGTTTGTATTTTTTCCTTTTATTTTACTTTTTCCAATAAGACAATATCCGAAGTGGAAGCTAAAACAATTCTTCCGTTTTTTACTACTGAAACTTCGCCTGAATATGCATCTCTAACTTTAGTTCCATCTGTCCAAAGTCCAGCTACATCAATAACTTTTTCTTCTCTGAAATAATCCATTGCTATAATTACCTCATCCTCGTTGTATTTACGATGAAAAATATAAGGATCAGCTTGTAAAACCGTTTGTTTTCCTGCTCCTACCGCTGGATGATTATGACGGAATTGACCTAATTTTTGAAAATGGCTTAACAATTCTTTTGTTTCAGAATTTGATTGAATATCTTCCCAATTCATGAACGAACGAAGATTCGCATCACCATCTGCACCATCAACTTCTAATGGTCGAGCAATTTCATCCCCGTAATAAATTTGAGCCATTCCAGGCGTTAATAATAACTTTGTTCCAGCATCCCAAGCAACCTTACGTTTCTTATCGTATGGCGAACCATCATCGTGAGAAGAAATGTAATTCATCACCGTCTTCCCTTTCATTTCGTTGTGGATGATGTCATCGTAACGATTGAATAATTTTTGAAACGTTTCATTATGTGTTGAACGTAAATCAAAATTGATTAACGCATCAAATCCGTGTTCGAAATAGTTTACTTTCTTATCAGGAAATGAGAAATTTTGCCCTTCATTAATCGTATAATTATAAACTTCTCCTAATAAGAAAAACTCATTATTATCTAAAGCTTTGTGTGGATTTTTAGCTTTGTATTCATTAAATGCATCTTTACAAATCTCTGCAAATACCTTCCAAACTCCTTCTTCTGTATGCTTTACTGTATCGACACGATAGGCATCAATACCATAATCACGAATATAATCCGACAACCATTTCATGATGTAATATTTCGGCGCTTTTGGAAGATTATATTTCGCAAAAAATGTATTTAATTCTTCAATTTCTTGTCTTAATCGACCTTCTTTTTGCCATTTTTCCAACAATTGTGGCGGTAAAGTAACATCAGATTCTGACTCTGTTAAAATATCAGGAAGATTTTTAACCAAAGTACAAGCTGTTGTATTCACATAATTATCGTAGGTACAATGTGGCGAAACTCGAACCCAATCTGCTGGAAAAACCGCATCCAATTCCGTTACTGGACCTGTATGATTAATTACCGCATCCAACATGATACGAATTCCTTTCGTGTGAGCTTTATCAACTAATTCTTGTAAATCTTTTTCTGTTCCAAAATTACGATCTAAAGCTGTCCAGTCTTTTGTCCAATAACCGTGGAAACCGTAAGTTGGTCCTTGACCTTCATCAACCGCACCGTGAATTTGCTCCACCAAAGGTGTCATCCAAATTGCATTAACACCTAAATTTGTGAAATATCCTTCCTCTATTTTTTGAATAATTCCTCGAATATCTCCTCCTTCAAAACCTCTTAATTTCGCAGTTTCTTGTGTACGACCGTAATTGACATCGTTCGTAGAATCGCCATTATTAAAACGATCGGTTAATAAGAAATAAACGTTGGCTCCATTCCAAACAAATGGTTGGTCACTTTTTGTAATTTGTTGCGTGCTTTGTAAAATCGTTTTTGAACAAGATGTTAAAAACAAACTTCCTAAAGCTATACTGAATATTAATTTTTTCATTGTATTTGTTTTTTATTGAAGCTTAAAAACTGAAATTAATTTGTGATTTTCCTTCAGCTTGTAAAGCTACTTCTACGATAAAATGTTTTTTAGCCGCATCATAATTTCCATTTAAACCTTGATTTAATTTTAAGTTTGATGGAGCATTATGAATAATCACTTTCACTTTCTTATCCGAACCTTGATAGTTTTTACCTTTTATGGTTTCAATCTCTATTGATGCTTTTGATTTATCTAATTTTGATGAAAAATTAATTTTCTCAAACAATCCTTTTTCAAATGCATTTGGTGTTTTTCCATCGTCGTTATAGATATAATCTGATGATTGTTTCACTTCTACATCAAAGAAATAATGCACTTCGAATTCATCTAAATTATAATCTTCTGTCGTCTGAACCAATTTCGCCATCGGAATAAAACTTCCTCCACGCACATAAGTTGGGATAGAATTTTCGACAGTTTTAATTGCTTTAACTTGTTCACCTTCTACTTTTTCATCCGTATAAAAATCAAACCAATTTGCACCTTTTGGGAAATGTACTTGCTGTGTTTTTAAACCTTTTTCAACAATTGGAGACACTAAAAAGTTTTTGCCCCAAAAATAAGTCGTCGAAACATTTAATAATTCTTTATTCGAATCATCTTCAAAAAATAAAGGACGCATTAAAGGTTGTCCAGAAATACTATTCTCATAAACCAATGTATAATTGTAAGGCATTAACTGATAACGTAACTCAATCGCTTGTTTCGCTAATTCTTTTGTCGCTAAATTTTTGAAAATTGGTTCTGAAGGAACATCTTCTTGTGCGTGTGGACGGTAAATTGGTTGAAACACGCCGTATTGTAACCAACGCGTGTACAATTCATCGTCTTCGTAGTTTCCGGCAAATCCTCCTAAATCCGAATGCATATAAGGAATTCCTTGCATTCCCATTTGTAAACTGATTTCGGTTTGACCATGAAGTCCACCCCACGTACGGTTTACATCACCTGACCAAGGAATCATTCCGTAACGTTGTGCTCCAGAATAAGCCGAACGCATTAATATAAAAGGACGTTGTTCTGGAAAATCTTTCTTGTAGCCATCATACACCAATTTTGCCCATTCAGATCCATAAATATTATGCACCTCATCGGCAGAACCATTGATGTGTTGTAATGCTTTTGGATGAACTTCTGGTTCACCTAAATCTCCCCACCAACCATCAATTCCTTGATTAATGAATTTTTTGTACACATTCCAAAACCACGTTTTTGCTTCTGGTTTGAAAATGTCGATTAATCCTGTATTTCCGAAATAGAAATCGTAGGTAAATGGTTTCCCCTCTTTTGTTTTGGCTAAAATATCTTTTTGAACCGCTTCATTCCATTTCGATGAAGTCGTTAAAATAAAAGGTTCCGTTATTAAAACCGTTTTAACCCCATGCTTTTTGTTATAAGCAATCATTTCATCTGGGCGATTGAAATTATCTATATCCCAATCTAAATTCCCCATTGTTCCTTGCACCGTTTTTCCGAACCAATACAAATCTAAAATGATTCCATCCAACGGAATTGAATCTCGACGGAATTTATCCACCACAAACTTTACTTCGGCTTGATCGTGATAACCCATTCTTGACGCAATATTTCCCATTGCCCAACGCGGTAACATTTCTTGTTTCCCCGTAAGATTGGTATAATTGCTAACCATATCTGTCCACGAATCTCCTACGACCACTTGGTATTTTTTATTCCCTGAAATCGTTTCGTACGTTAATTCGTTTGCTTTTTTCGAATCAAAATCTAAGAATCCAATCGGTGCATTGTCAAAATGAATCATATATTGATTCGATGAAATAGCAATCGGCATTGTAAAGTTCATCAACTTCGATTCTGTCTCGTAACCATAGTGCGCACGATTGTATAATTCTAATCGATTTCCACGACGATTCATTCCTAAGACACGAGCTCCAGCACCGTAAAGCGCTTCGTATTTTGTTAAGTTGAATTGAATCGTTTCAGTCGAATCGTTCACTTGTTGATACCCTAACTTTTCAGAAGTGACTAATTTATCTTTGTAATAATATTTCACTTGAAACGGCGCCTTATTTATCACCGTTTTTAACCCTTTCGTTTCAATCACTAATTCTTTTTTCGAATCTTTAATTTTAGACGAAACAGATTGTGGTTTCATAATCACGGCGTGAGAACCATCTTTTGCTTGTTGACCATTTGGTACAAAAGAGGTTTCGACAATTTTCTCTGAATAAGGTTGTATATAATAAGTTCCATCATTCGTCTTTACCTCTACTCCATTCTGTACTTTTTTGTACGATTGGAAACTACGATTTGGGTTTTGTGCCCAAGCTATAGTAGAAAGTAATATGATTGAAAGTGTTAGTTTTTTCATTTTTTTACGTTTTACGATTTTGTCATTCTGAGCCTGTCAAAGAATTTTACATTACTCTTCGACAAGCTCAGTGTGACAGAATTCATTATTTCTATTTGTTTTCTAAATGCTTTTTTCTTGATAAAAAAGTATTCAAAAAATCAAGACTTCGATTTGTTTGTCAAGCTGAATTAATTTCAGCTTCGCATCCTAATTTGATGAGATCCTGAAACAAGTTCAGGATGACGTTAACTATCAATTCAAAGTTTTTCAAAGAATCCTTATTACTTAAGTCTTGTACTTTACAACTTCATCTATTTCACTGGAAAAATAGAAATTGCTGTTCCTCCACTCGCCGCTAAATTCAATTTCAGCTTTGATTTTGAATTGACTTTCAATTTTTTGATGTCGTACGCTTTTGGATTTTTATCCCAATGTGCATTTTTCGCATCTTGGTAAATTGTTGCTTCGTACGTTACTCCTGGCGTTAAGAAATCTAATTTAATTTCTGTCTGACGAGGATTTTCATCTGTAATTGCTCCTATAAACCAATTTTCAGATCCATTTGCTTTACGCGCTACTGTTAAATAATCACCTGGTTCAGCTTCTAAATATTTTGTATCGTCCCAATCTAAAGCTACATCTTTAATAAATTGGAAAGCATCTGCATACTTCTCGTAGTTTTCTGGTAAATCAGCTGCCATTTGTAACGGAGAATATAACGTGACATATAAAGCCAATTGTTTCGCTAAAGTCGTGTGTACTTTAGTATCACGACCAACATTGTACACTTTCATATCAGTTTCGAAAATTCCAGGTGTGTAATCAATTGGTCCACCTAATGAACGAGTGAAAGGTAAAATCGTTTCGTGCGCTGGAGGATTTCCATAACTCCATGCATTAAACTCATTTCCACGTGTTGCTTCTGCTGCGATGTAGTTAGGATAGGTACGGTGATAACCTGAAGGGCGAGAACTTTCGTGTGTGTTGACTAAAATTTTATTTTCTGCAAAACGCTCTACCGTCCAATTAAAGTGATTGACCATCGTTTGCCCATCGTGAAATTCTCCTCTTGGAATGATTCGACCCACATACCCTGTTTTTACAGCTGGATATTCATATTGTTTCATTACATCCATTGCACGATCAAAACGACGTTCGTAATTAGCTACTGAACCAGAAGTTTCGTGATGCATAATCATTTTTACGCCTTTAGCTTTTGCATAAGCTGAGATTTCTTTGATATCAAAATCAGCATAAGGAGTTGTAAAGTCAAAAACATCTTCTTTCCAGTTTCCGTACCAATCTTCCCATCCTTCGTTCCAACCTTCTACTAAAACCCCATCAAATCCGTGTTTTGCAGCAAAGTCGATGTAACGTTTTGTATTTTCAGTTGTCGCACCATGAGGAAATTTAATCGCCTCCTGCCCGACTTGGTTTTGTGCGTTCTGAGTTCCTTGACGATCCCAAGTTGATTTCCCAACGTGCATTTCCCACCAAATTCCGACATATTTCATTGGTTTTATCCAAGATGTATCTTCAATTTTAGAAGGTTCATTTAGATTCAAAATCATTTGTGGACCTTTCCCTACGATATCACGGGCATCATCCGACACCATAATCGTGCGCCAAGGTGTGTTGAAAGGCGCTTGTAAATAAGCTAAATCTCCGATTGCATTAGGCGCTAAATGCGATTGAAATTGAAACGTATTTTTATCAAATTCTAAATGCATTACGGGATAATTAACCACTGCTGCTTCAAAAATATTTAGGTAAATATTATCGTCAGTTTTCATTTGTAATGGTGTTTGAACTGAATTTGGTTTCCCAATTGATTTCACTCCAATTCCATTATTCATATCAATTTTGCTGTGATCGATTCCTGAAATTTTAGATTCGATGTAGGTATATTCTTGTGTATCGAAGTCACCAGGTAGCCAAAACGTTTGGTGATCTCCTGTTAAATTAAATTGTGTTTTTTCTTCTTTTACGACAAAATAATTTAAGTTTTGTTGCTTCGGAAATTCATAGCGAAAAGCTACACCTTCATCAAAAACTCGAAACGTAACATTTACATTTCTGTTGGTAGAAATTTGCGTTAATTGAAACGTACCTTCGTTATGAATATCTTTAATTTCTTTATATTCTCCTAAAACAGGTTGCCATGCGTCATTTACCGATTTAGTCGTATAATTTGTAACTGTAAATCCATTTTCTAAAGCTTTTGCATCTTTTAAAACGAAACCTAATGTTGAAGGTTTTACAATTTCTTTACCTTTATACGTTACCGTATACGATGGTTGACCATTAGCCGTTAATTCGAAATTAACTTTTAAATGCTTCGATGGCGATTCAATGGTTTGTGCATTTAATACTCCAATGGCTAGTAAAGTAAATATTGTTGTTGTTATTTTTTTCATTTTGTTTTTTTACGTGTTACGTTTGATGTTTTTCGTTGTACGATTTTTTTATTCTGAACTTTTTAAGAATTATTAATAACACTTCGACAAGCTCAGTGTGACTGAATTCATTAGCTCAAATTATAATTATATTTTCATTTTTGTCTTGACACAAAATGATTCATTTCTTCAATACTTTTTTCTTGATAAAAAAGTATTCAAAAAATCAAGTCTTTAAATCTATGACGTTAAGAAAATAAATCTCATTTAGTTTCGTTTTACTTCTCGATGCAAATTTTCTGTATTGCATTTCGAAAATTCACTCGAAGTGACGGAAGGCTACCTTAAGTCTTATAACTTAAGACTTACACCTCAAACTATTTTTTCAACTCAATAATCATTGAAGATTTTTCATCGATTGTAATTTCTCCATTTATATTAATCGGGAAAATTTGTTCTGAAATAATATCTTTTCCTGAATTGTATCCTTTAATTGCTTCTGCGAAACGATCTAATTTTAAAATTTGTTTTTCTGACTTATTATTTAAAATAACCATGACAGATTCATTTTCATTATATCTGAAATAAACATAAATATCATTTTGAGGAGCAAAATGTTTTGTTTTACCAGAATGAATTACTTCTTTGCTTTTACGCCAATTAAAAACTTTAGCGGTAAAATCATAATAAGCTTTTTGTGTTGCTGTTCGTGACTTTGATTCAAAAGCATTTTGAGCATCCGACTTCCAACCACCAGGAAAATCTTGACGAATTGCTGCATCTCCACCTTTCTTTTTATCCCCAGCCATACCTATTTCAGTTCCGTAATAAATCTGTGGTATACCGCGAACCGTTCCGATTAAAGTTGTAGCTAATTTATAGGCGTTAATATCACCTTTAAACATTTCGTTCCAACGTTCCGTATCGTGATTTTCGAAGAAAACAAACATGTTGTTCACATCTGGATATAAAAAATCACTTGTAAAAGTTTCGTAAATTTTAACCATTCCTTTGTCCCAAGATTCTTCTTCCTGAAATGCTTCAGTCATTTTACTGTATAAAGTAAAATCCATAATTGCTGGAAGATTTGAATTGTAACCAGCCATTTCACCAATTTTAGAATCTTTTTGCCAATAAGAAATATGAGCCGGAGAATACATCCACGCCTCTCCCACGACATTCAGGTTTGGATATTCATTGGTAATCGCTTTTACCCAAGTTGCCATCCCCTCTTTATTATTGTAAGGATATGTATCCACACGCAATCCACCTAATTCGGCATATTCTATCCACCAAATTGCATTTTGAGTGATATATTTCAAAACCAAAGGATTCGCTTGATTGATGTCTGGCATTGTGGTATCAAACCAACCATTTAACGCTCCGATTTTATCAATCTCTGAAGCGTTTGAATCAAATTGTGTTGTTGTTCTGTAATTTGAACGACGGAAACCATTTTCGCCTTCAGGAAATGTATGAATCCAATCTTTTGTCGGTAAATCCTGAATCATCCAATGTGAGATTCCCCAGTGGTTCGTGACATAATCTTGAATCAAGTACATTCCTCGTTGATTCAATTTCTGAGACAATTCACGGTAATCTTCATTCGATCCGTATCGTCCATCTATTTTATATAAATCCGTTTGGGCGTAGCCGTGGTACGAATATTCTTTTTCGTTGTCTTCATTAACTGGAGTTAGCCAAACCGCAGTGGCTCCCAAAATTTGGATATAATCTAAGTTGTTGATAATTCCTCGCAAATCTCCTCCGTGACGACCACCTGGCAATTGACGATTCATTTTCTCACGCAATTCTTTTTTTGAATCATTGCTTTCATCTCCGTTTGCAAAACGATCCGGCATAATTAAATACACCACATCTTTTGATGAAAACGACGAACGATTCGCTGAATTTGGTTGACGATTTTTTAACTCGTACGTATAAGAATCAACAATCTTGTTTTTATTCTTGATGTTAATCTTGAAAGATGAGGTATTGATTTCATTCGTGTTTAACGTTACAAAAACATAATTTGGATTCTCTGTTTTGGTGATGTCCTTGATTTGGATTTTGTCCGATAACTCGATGTTATATTTACTAATGTCTTTTCCGTACACTAAAATTTGTAGTTCCGGATTTTTCATTCCTTTCCACCAAAACATTGGTTCGACCCTTTGAATTTGAGCAAAGGCGAAGGATGATAATAAAGAAGTTAGTATGAATAGTTTTTTCATTCTCGTAATTTGTGTTTATTGATTTTCATTTTTGTCTTGACACAGAAACGATACATTTCTTCAATACTTTTTTCTTGATAAAAAAGTATTCAAAAAATCAAGGCTTTAAATCTATTTGACTAAAAATAAATTTCATTTCGGCAATGAATTAAATGATTCCCTACGGTCACTAATTCATTCTAATCCTTCACTCTATTTATTTTATTAACGTCATAGATTTAGAGGCCATTTTATTTATTTTAATATCCAAGCTGAATCTCGTTCAGCTTCACTTCCTAATTTATTGAAATCCTAAAACGAGTTCAGAAAAAAGGAAGTTTAATCTATAAATTGATAAAAAAATACCTCAAAAGCCGAAGCCTTCAAGGTATTCTATTTTTCCCTTTATTAAATAGAAGGCTGCACCACTACTTTTTGGTCGAATACATAAACCTCTAATGGTTCAGTACCTTCCAATTCGAAAGTTGTTTCACCTTTATTTACATTGACTTTTAGGATTTGATTACGGAAATTAATTTTGAACGAAAATCCTTCCCATTGTTCTGGTAAACGAGGTTCAAAATATAGCGTATCATTTTTCACACGCATTCCACCAAATCCTTCTACAATCGACATCCACGTTCCAGCCATTGATGTGATGTGTAATCCTTCGTGAACCTCTTTGTTGTAATCGTCTAAATCTAAACGAGAAGTTCTTAAGTAAAATGTATAAGCTTGTTCCATACGACCTAAAGTAGCAGCTTGAATCGAATGCACACAAGGTGATAAAGACGATTCGTGAACTGTTAATGGTTCATAGAAATCAAAGTGTTTTTCTAATTGTTCTTTTGAGAACTGATCCTCGAAGTAATAGAATGCTTGTAACGTATCCGCTTGTTTGATGTAAGCCGAGCGTAAGATTCTATCCCAAGACCATTTTTGGTTGATTGGACGTTCTTCTTTTGCTAATTCAGAAACAGGAGTTAAATCTTTATCTAAGAATCCGTCTTGTTGTAAGTAAATTCCTAATTCTTCGCTGTATGGGAAATAGATGTTAGCCGCTACTTCTTTCATTTCTGCTAATTCAGCATCTGTGATGTTTGTTTTAGCAGTGATACGAGCGAAATCTTCTGGATAATTCGCTTTTACATTTTCCACTTGTTCAATCAAATAATTCATACACCATTGTGCACAATAATTTGAGTGGAAGTTATTATTGACGTTGTTTTCGTATTCATTAGGACCAGTAACTCCTAACATGACGTATTGTTTTTTATCAGCAGACCAATTGACACGTTGTTTCCAGAAACGAGCGATTCCTAATAAAACTTCTAAACCAGCTTCAGGAATATACGATTGATCTCCTGTGAAACGTGTATAGTTGAAAATAGCAAAAGCGATAGCTGCATTTCGGTGAATTTCCTCGAATGTAATTTCCCATTCGTTGTGACATTCTTCTCCGTTCATTGTTACCATTGGGTATAATGCCGCACCTTTTGTAAATCCTAATTTCTCAGCATTTTCAATCGCTTTGCCCAATTGGTTGTAACGATATGTTAATAAGTTACGCGCCACTTCTTGGTTCTTCGTCGCCATATAGAATGGTAAACAATATGCTTCTGTATCCCAATATGTCGATCCACCGTATTTTTCCCCTGTAAATCCTTTTGGTCCGATGTTTAAACGAGCATCTTTCCCTGAATAAGTTTGGTTTAATTGGAAGATATTGAAACGAATTCCTTGTTGTGCTCTCACATCACCTTCGATAGTAATATCCGCCATTTCCCAAGTATTTGCCCACGCTTCTTTTTGGTTTATTAACAATTGTTCATAACCTAAAGCATTGGCTTGTGCTAATACATTTTCTGCAGCAGCAACTAATTCGTTTTCTTTATGATTTGTCGAAACTACATATCCACCAAATTTTTGGATCGTTGCTATTTCATTTGCTTTAACTTCTACTTCGTAAGTGAATTCAACTTTCCATTCTGTTTTTGTAGCTGTTGGAGTGATCGCTTGTTTTTCATCGTTAATGAAAATTGCATTCTCCATATACGTTACCACATTGTAATGTGTTTTGAATGTACGCGCTTGTACGAAACCTTGTTCTCCTTTGATTTCAGATCCGATCGACTCCCAGAAAATTTCTTCCCAGTTTGCATCTTCGTTCTTTACGTGAGCATCAACGTAAGGTTTAAAAACAATTTTAGCATCTCCGTTTAAAGGTTTGATGTCATATTTAATTGCACCTAATTCATCTAAATCAGCAGCTAAGAAACGACGCACAAAAACTTCAATTTCTAAACCAGAAGGTAAAGTCGCTACAAATGAACGATCTAAAATTCCTTCTTTCATATTTAATTCGCGACGGAAGTTTTTCACTTCTTTACACGTATTTAAATCGAATTGTTCTCCATTGATTTCAATGTTGATTCCGATCCAAACAGGTGCATTTAAAACTTTCGCGAAATATTCTGGATAACCGTTTTTCCACCAACCCACTTTTGTTTTGTCTGGATAGTAAACTCCGGCAATGTAACTTCCTTGGAACGTATCGCCTGAATAAAACTCTTCGAAATTGGCACGTTGCCCCATGGCTCCGTTTCCGATAGAGAATAAACTTTCAGACGATTTTACTCGATCTTTTTCAAACCCTTCTTCTATAATTGACCACGCATTCGGGATGATATAATCTTGATTCATTTTTGTTGTATTGTATGTTTGTTTGTGTACTATTTATTAATCAATTCTCTTAAGAATTCTTCTGTAATCTCCGTGAAGTTGTTGAATACAACATCTGCCTCATTTAAAACTGAAGCCTCACCTATACCGACACTCATCATTCCAGCGATATTTGCTGCTTGAATTCCAGCCACTGAATCTTCGAAAACAATCGCGTTTTCATTCGGTTGATTCGCTTTATTTGCTCCAACTAAAAATACTTCTGGATCTGGTTTTGCATTCGAAACATCATTTCCATCTACAATATCATCGAAGTAGTGTAAAATGTTTACTTTCTCTAATATTGGACGTGCATTTTTAGAAGCAGAACCTAAGATGATCGGTTGTTGATTCGATTTTAAAAATTCTAACACTTTCATTACACCTGGTAAAATTTCAGAATCATCCATTTTGTCGATGTACTGTAAATAATCTTCGTTTTTCTGAACTAACCATTCGTCTTTTTGTTCTTGAGTTGCTTCTACATTACCCAATCCAAGAATAATTTCTAATGATCGCACACGAGAAACTCCTTTTAATTCTTCGTTGTGTTCGTGTGTGAAATTGATTCCTAAAGACTCCGCTAATTTTTGCCAAGCCAAGAAGTGGTATTTTGCAGTATCTACAATAACACCATCTAAGTCGAAAATAAATGCTTTCGTTTTCAAAATAATTATGCTTTGATTGGTTTTTCATCGTCCTGAACGCGTTGAACTAGTAAAGCTGCTAAAATGAATGCAACACCACTCATCATGATTGCGTAAATTGGATTTCCACCATAGATGTATTTAACAATTGGACCTCCTAAAATCGAGTTGATAATTTGAGGAATACAGATAAAGAAATTGAAAATTCCCATATAAACTCCCATTTTCTTTGCGGGAATTGAACCTGCTAACATGGCATAAGGCATTGCTAAAATACTTGCCCAAGCGATTCCGACTCCTAACATTGATACTATTAGTAAATAAGGATTATCAATAAAATAAATTGAAATTAAACCAAGTCCTCCAGCAATTAAAGAAATAGTGTGTGTTGTTTTACGACCAATTTTTAATGCTAATGCAGGTAAGAAAAAGGCGAATACTGCTGAAACTGCATTATAAACTCCGAATATAATTCCGACCCAATCCCCTGCTTCGTTATATGTTGCAGAAGAGGTATCAGTTAAGGGTAATTTGTACACGTGATGCGCAATTGCTGGAGTCGCAAAAACCCACATTCCAAATAATCCGAACCATGTAAAAAACTGAACCCATCCCAATTGTTTCATGGTCGTTGGCATATTACCAAAGTCTTTGAAAATTTGAGAAAAAGTGGCTTGTTCTTCAACAACAGGTTCTTTCCCTTCTGCTCTATCGAAGGCATCTAATTCTTCTGGCGAATATTCTTTCGTAGTAGAAACTGTAATAATTACAGATAGAATTAAAATTAAAGCCCCAATTAAGAATGAAAAGATTAAGTGAAAAGGAACTTCTCCTTCAGCAGCAACACTTTCAACTCCAACCCAATTACTTAAAATGTAAGGTAACCAAGAACCTAAAACAGCTCCGAAACCGATTAATGAAGTTTGGATAGAAAATCCTAATGTACGTTGATCCGAAGGTAAAACATCAGCAACTAATGCACGAAATGGTTCCATCGCAATATTGAACGATGCATCCATAATCATTAAGAAACCTGCTCCCATCCATAATGCTGGAAGTAATGCGGTAAATGCACCAGCTTGAGGCATTAGGATTAATCCTAAACTTGCTAATACAGCACCAATTAAAAAGTATGGTTTACGGCGACCGAAACGTCCCCATGTTTTATCAGAATAATGTCCAATGATAGGTTGTACAATTAAACCCATTAAAGGAGCTACAATCCAAAACCAAGACAAATGATGCACATCTGCACCAAAAGTTTGAAGGATTCTACTTGCATTTGCATTTTGTAACGCAAATCCCATTTGGATACCAAAGTATCCGAAACTTAAATTCCAGATTTCCCAGAATCCTAGTCTACGCTTTTCCATTATCGTAATTAGAATTAATTATTTACGATAAGCGTTGCAGCTTATCAAAACTATATTTTTGGTTTGAGAAGTAAAAATATGTTTTGATTAGACTACAATTTTAAGACTTTTTTTTGGGATTATAATAAGTTAATCAATTATTTAACTCAAAAAATTAACTATAACGATGTAGTTTCTCGGTGTAGTAATTCGGTACCGATAACCTCCGTTATATAATGTTCGTGTTCGCTTTGTTCTTCTAATTTATTGATTAATAATTTAGCAGAAATTTCGCCCATTTTAAAAGCATTTTGTTTAACGGTAGAAATTGAAGGAGTTGAATGTTGAGAAATAATTCCGTCTGTAAAACCTATGATATTCAAACCTTCAGGTACTTTGATTCCTCGTTTTAAAGCAACTTTTAATGCTGCAACAGCATATATTTCATTTACAGCCATTAATGCATCAAATTGTTGCGTATCGAATAAATGCTCTAGTTGTTCAGTTAACTTCGTTTCATCTTCGATTCTTAAGATTAAATCTTCGTTTACTGGAATGTCATTTTGTTCTAAAGTTCGCATATAACCTTCAGTGCGTAAGCGACCAACGGAAATATAATCAGGTGTAGAAATCATGGCAATTTTTTTACGTTCCTTGCTCAAAAAGAATTGGATAGCCTCTTGTGTAGCAAGTACATCATCAATAATTACTTTATCTGTATACACTTCTCTTGTTACACGGTCAAACATCACCACTGGCATGCCTTGATTAATTACCTCTTTAATATGGTGATAATCCTTTTTTT
The DNA here is from genome assembly GCF_017948305.1 of Faecalibacter bovis. Taxonomy (NCBI): domain Bacteria; kingdom Pseudomonadati; phylum Bacteroidota; class Flavobacteriia; order Flavobacteriales; family Weeksellaceae; genus Faecalibacter; species Faecalibacter bovis. The sequence continues at coordinate 1,375,040 of NZ_CP072842.1, read as the reverse complement.
CTTGCGACTCTTTTGCTAAGGAAATAATAAACCCATCGATACTACCTGAAGCTAACATTTCCATATTGATTACTTCTCGTTCGTACGACTCGTTCGATATACAAATAATTACATTATATCCTTTAAGATTGGCTACATGCTCTATTCCACTAATAACCATTGCAAAAAAGTGATGAACAACTTCTGGAATAATCACCGCAATCGTTTTCGTTTTTCTATTCTTTAAACTTAGTGCAATATTATTAGGTTTGTAATTGTATAATTTTGCAAATGCTTGAATTTTTTGACGAGTTGCTTCACTAATTTCTTCACTATTTTTTAAAGCTTTAGAAACTGTTGAAACAGAAACTTCTAACTCCTTTGCAATTTGTTTTAACGTTAAGTTTTTTTTCATTTTATTACAATTACATTTAATTCAATCTACATCAACTAAAATCACTCGAAAATTTAAGTAATCTAAGTTTCCTTAACTAATATTTTAATTTTTTATTAACACGAAAACGATTTCGTTATAGTAATTAGTGTAACTTCTACACAACTAACGATTTAAATAACTAATTTCGTAATGAGAAGTAAAAATATAATTTAAAAATAACACAAACAAAAACAAATAACATATGAGAGTTTTAAAGCAATCTCTTATCGCTTTAGTTTTTTCATGCCCAGCCATTTTAATGGCACAAAATATTGTTAAAGGATCTGTTACAGATCAAACTACAAATACTACATTAAGTGGTGCGGAAGTTACAAATATTACTTCTGGAAATTCTGTAGTTGCTGACGAAAAAGGAAGCTTTACAATAGAGGCAAACGACGGTGATATAATTGTAATCAGCTATTTTGGTTACGATGATCAAGAATATACTTATACAGGGCAAGACCAAATTCAATTTTCATTAATAAAATCTTCTGAAACTAATCTGGAAGAAGTTGTTGTAATTGGATATGGTACTGCGAAAAAAGAAGATGTTACTGGTGCTGTAAATCAGATTTCTGAAAAGGACTTCAACAAAGGTTCTATCACATCTGCACAAGAATTAGTTACAGGTAAAATAGCTGGTGTTGTAGTTACATCTGCTGGTGGTGCTCCTGGAGACGGACAAAACATTATTATCCGTGGAAATAGCTCTTTATCTTTAACTTCTCAACCATTATATGTAATTGATGGTGTTCCTATTGAAGGTGGTGTTGCTGGATCTCGTAATGCTTTAGATTTCATTAATCCAAATGATATTGAAACGATGACTATCTTAAAAGATGCATCAGCTACAGCTATCTATGGATCTCGTGCTGCAAATGGAGTAGTTTTAGTTACTACTAAAAAGGGTAAGGGAAAGAAATTTACATATAACTATAACGCAACAACATCTATTTATCAACCAACTGATTTTGTAGATGTAATGGACGGAAATGAATTCCGCACGTTAGTACAACAAGTAGGAACTCCTGCTGAAATTTCTCGTTTAGGAAATGCAAATACAAATTGGCAGAAAGAAATTTATAAAATAGCTGCTGGTTTTGATCATAGTTTCAGTGCAATGGGTAATATTGGTGGTAAAATGCCTTCAAGATTCTCATTATCTAACACTGATCAAAATGGTATTTTAAAAGGAGATAATTTGAATAGAACAACAGCTTCTATGTCGTTAACTCCATCTTTCTTTGATGACCATTTAAAATTTGAGTTAAACGCTCGAGGTTCTTATATCGAAAATATTTTCGCTAACAGAGGTGCAATTGGTGCGGCAGTAGAATACGACCCAACACAACCAATTTATTCTGGTGCTGATATTTACGGTGGTTACCACACATGGATGGATGGTCCTGTAAAACACAATTTAGCGCCTACAAACCCAGTTGCTTTATTAAACGAACAAAATGATACGGCAGAGGTTAGACGTTTTGTGGGTAATGCAAAAATGGATTATAAATTACATTTTTTACCTTCTGTAACTGCAACTGTTAATGTAGGTTACGACATCGCTAATTCTAACGGTAGAAATATTGTTTCTGCAAACATGCCAAATCCATCTTTATCATGGGATGGTTCTTATTACAAATACAACAACCAAAATTATAACAAGTTACTTGACGCATATTTAACTTTCAATAAAGATTTTGGTTTACATAATTTAAACGTTGTAGCTGGATATGGATACCAATATTTTAACTTCTATAACGATAGCTATAATAGTGAATTACGCGAACAAGGAAATCCTCAATACGAATTCGTAGATAGAGATCACTACAGTCTATTATCTTACTTCGGACGTTTCAACTACAACTTCGATAACAAATATATCGTTACCGGAACATTACGTGCAGATGCTTCTTCAAAATTTGACATAGGAGAAAAATGGGGTTACTTCCCATCTGTTGCAGTTGCATGGAATATGACAAATGAAGAATTCTTAAAAGGATCTTCTGTAGTAAGCGATTTAAAATTAAGAGCTGGTTTTGGTCAAGTTGGTAACTCTAATGGTTTAGGTACTTTCAAGTACATGACACGTTACGACATCTCTCAATCAACAGCTTATTACCAATTCGGAAATCAATTTTACCAAACTTACCGCCCTTCTCCACGAAGCGAAGGTTTAAAATGGGAAGTTGCACAAACATTAAATATTGGTCTTGATTACTCTTTATTCAAAAATAGAATTTACGGTTCTATCGATGTTTACCAAAAGAAAACAAAAGATTTAATTGCTAATGTTTACATAGATCCATTTACAAACTTTGGAAATATGATCGATAAAAATATCGGTGATATGGAAAATAAAGGGATCGAATTTAGCATTAATGCTGATATCGTAAAAAGTAGAGATGTAGATTTTAAAGTTGGTTATAATATCGCATTAAACGACAACGAAATCACTAATTTATCTACAGATAACTACGTTGGAGGAATTGATGGTGCTACTGGTAACAACATTCAAATTCACCGTGAAGGTAATGCACCTTACAGTTTCTACGTTTACAAACAAGTTTACGACGCAAATGGTCGCCCAATCGAAGGAGCTTATGTAGATATTAACGAAGATGGAATTATCAACGATAAAGACCGTTACATTCATAAAGATCCTTATGCTGATATCACAATGGGATTCAATACTTATTTCCGTTACAAAAACTGGGATTTAGCTGCATCAGCTCGTGCTAATATCGGTAACTACGTTTATAACAATACAGCTTCTGCAAAAGGATATAGCCGTAAAGCAACTGGTAACGGACAAAATTATTTATCTAACGTTCATAGAGATTTTTACAATACTGGTTTCGTAAACATTACAGAATCTAATTTATTAAGCGATCACTATATCGAAGATGCATCATTCTTACGTATTGATAATATTACATTAGGTTACAACTTAAACGAGCCTATCAAAGGAATGAATGTACGTTTATACGGAGCGGTACAAAACGTTGCAGTATTTACAGATTACAGTGGTATTGATCCTGAAATCTTTGGAGGAATTGATAACAATGTTTATCCAAGACCTAGAACATTTGTATTTGGTTTAAATGTTAAATTCTAATCAAACAAGTCATGAAAAAAATTAAATTAACAAAATACTTATTAGCAGCTGCATTAGCATTCTCAATTTCATCTTGTCATGATGATTTAGATTTAATGCCTAATGATCCAGATATGTTCACAGAAAATGACGTATTTGCAGATGCTACTCAGGCTAAATTCGCTTTAGCTAAAGTTTATGCTTCATTAGCAATCACAGGACAAACCGGAGCAGCTGGTAACCCAGATATTCAAGGAGTTGATGAAGGTGCTTCACAATTTTCACGTTCATTATTTACACTAAATGTTGTTACAACAGACGAAGCTATTATAGGTTGGGGAGATCCAGGTTTACCAAACATGCATGCTATGACTTGGGGATCTAACAATAGTTTTATTGAAGGAATGTACTATCGTTTAGCAACTACAGTTTCTTTCGCAAACTCATTCATTAAAAATGCAGAAGGTTTAGCTGAAGCTAACCCAGAAGTAAAAAAATACATTGCTGAAGCTCGTTTTATTCGTGCATACGCTTATTACAACTTAATGGATTTATATGCAAATGTTCCATTAGTTAAAGAAATTTCTAGTACAACTCCAATGCAAAGTAATCGTCAAGAGATTTTCAACTTTGTTGAATCTGAATTATTAGAAATTCAAAATGAATTAGCTGAAGCAAGAGCAAATGAATACGGACGTGTTGATAAAGTTGCTTCTTATGCTTTATTATCTCGTTTATATTTAAATGCAGAAACGTGGATTAATGAGGCGAAATACTCAGAATCTATCGCTTATTCAAACTTAGCTATTCAATCAGGATATTCATTACACACTACTGATGTTAATGGTAACGGTACAGCTTATGACGAATTATTCTTAGCTGATAATGATTCGAACGGAGCACAAAACGAATTTATTTTCGCGTTAAACTTCGATGGAAATAATTCTAAAACATACGGTGGTTCTACATTCTTAGTAAAAGCAGCTATCGGTGGTACTATGCAACCAGCAAACTCAGGTGTTAATGGTGGTTGGGGAGGTCCTCGTTCAACTAAATCTTTAGTAGAGAAATTCCAAGCATCACAAAATGACGCGGACGGAAATCCAATCGCGTGGTCTGATAAACGTGCAATGTTCTATACAGATGGTCAAACTTATGAAATTGCTAACGTAAGTACATTTAACGAAGGTTATGCTGTAAATAAATTCTCTAACAAAAAATCGAACGGGACTAACGGTAACGACGCTACAGGTGAATTCGTAGATACTGATGTACCTATGATTCGTTTAGCTGAAGTATATTTAAACTATGCTGAAGCTGTTTTACGTGGTGGAACTGGTGGTGATAGAGCAACTGCTTTATCTTACATCAATGCTTTAAGAACTCGTGGATACGGAAACACAACAGGTAATATCTCTAATGCTGATTTAACATTAGATTTTATCTTAGACGAACGTTCAAGAGAATTATACTGGGAAGGTACACGTAGAACGGATTTAATTCGTTTTAACAAATTTGTATCTGGATATGATTGGCCATTTAAAGGTGATGTCCAAAACGGAACATCTGTTTCAGACATCAGAAAAATATTCCCAATTCCTGTAAACATTATTGCGATTAATCCAAATTTAACTCAAAATCCTGGTTACTAAAATGAATAAATTTATCAAATATATGGCAGCAGCTTGTTTAGGGATTGTATCTCTAACTAGCTGTTCTGAAGATGACGAAAACGTGATCTTAAATGATGGTGATTTTGTTGCTCCAACAATTAATACCACTACAAATGCAGTAGAATTATCAGAAGAAACACAAACTGAAACTGCTATTACTTTCGAGTGGGCAGCTGCAAGCTATGGTATTTCTACTATTCCTAAGTATGAAATTGAACTTGCTAAAGCTGAAGATACTTTTGATCAAGCTAAGGTTTTAACATCTACAACAGAAACTTCATACGCTATTAATGGAACAGATTTAAATGTTTTCTTAGTTGATCAGTTAGGATTAAGTGCAGGAACAGAAGCTACAATTCAATACCGTATTGTATCTTCATTAGGAACTTTTGGTACTGAAAAATTATATTCAGAAACTAAAACTTTCACTGCAACTCCTTTCACTACAGACTTATCTACACCTTGGGGTGTGGTTGGTTCTATCACTGGTTGGGGAAGTTCTGCAGATGTTCCATTTTGGAAAACGACAACTCCAAACGCTTTAGTTGCTTATACAAGTTTAGCTGTTGGTGACGAAATCAAATTCCGTAAGGATTCTGATTGGGCTGAAAACTTCGGTAGTGAAAATGTTACAACAAATGCAAACGGATTTGGTGGTAGTTTAGCTTCAGGTGGTTCTAATATTGTAGTTCCTACTGCTGGAAACTTCAAAATTACAATGGACTTAAACAACAATACTTTTGTTGCTGAAAAATTTCAATGGGGATTAGTTGGTAGCGCTACTCCTAATGGTTGGGATGGTCCAGATGCTCAAGTTTTATCATTTGACGGAATCAACGAAGTTTGGTATGCAAACGGAATTGTTTTAAACGCAGGAGAACTTAAAATCCGTAAAAACAATGCTTGGGATGAGAACTTCGGAGGAGCTAATGGAAATTTAGTTGCCGGAGGAGACAACATCACAGTTGCAGCTGGTACATATAATATTGTAGTTGATTTTAATAATTTAACTTACTCTATTACTCCAGCACAATAAATAATACTCTAAATAAAATTTAGATAAAATTAAAGCCATTAAAATTCATTTAAGAATTTTAATGGCTTTTTTAATCACTTATTAATCCTTTTAATTACCAAATTGGATTTTATTAAAATTTTACAATTAGCAATATATAAAGTTGAATAACACGTATTTATTGTTAATTTTTACAATTAATTTGAAGTTTTTTATTAAAAAAGAAAACTCTATATAATTTTTATTTATATTTTTACCTCAGAGAAGTTACTGCCAAGGATTTCTCCATTTAACACTAAAACTTTTATAAACTAATGTTTAAAACTTCGAGCTAATTACTCGGAGTTTTTTTTATTTAGAAATTTAATTTGATGTTATGCTTATCATAAAATGCTTTGATATGCCCCACAGCTTCTTCTGCAGTATCAACCAAACGATATAATTCAAAATCTTCTTCCGAAATATATCCTTCTTCAAACATTCTATTTTTGATCCAATCAAATAAACCTGCCCAATATTCTTTTCCAACTAAAACAATTGGAAAACGACCTGTTTTCTTTGTTTGTACTAAAGTTAAAGCTTCAAACAATTCGTCTAAAGTTCCAAAACCTCCAGGCATGACGATAAAACCTTGAGAATATTTTACAAACATTACTTTTCGTGCAAAGAAATAATCAAAATTAATTTCGTAATCACGATCTATGTAATCATTCAATTTTGTTTCGAAAGGTAGACGAATTCCTAATCCAACAGAAGTACCTCCTCCTCTTTGAGCTCCTTTATTAGCCGCTTCCATAATTGCTGGTCCACCTCCTGTAATTACACCAAAACCAATTTTAGTTAATTCAAAAGCAACTTCTTCAGCTATTTTATAATGTGGATGATCTGGTGATGTGCGTGCCGATCCGAAAATAGATACGCAAGGTCCAATTCTAGACATTGTTTCATAACCTGTAACAAACTCATTCATAATCTTGAACAATGCCCAAGAATCATTAGTTCTAATCTCATTCCAATCCTTTGGACGGAAAGGCGATTGTATTCTATCTTGTTCTTTTTTCTCTTTATCTGTCATAATTTCAAAATTAAAAAACCGTAACAAAAGCCACGGTTTTTAAAGTTATAATTATTAATTTCTTATTAATCTCTGCTCATAAAAATTCGTAGTACATACCAAAATAATAACATTAACGAAGAAAATAATCCTAACGCTGCTGGAACATATTGGTTTGTTGAATATTGATATTGGATTTGTTGTGTTTCGTATAAAATAGAGCCAGCTGCTAATAAACACATTGCAATTGAAAACCATAAACCTAATGAAAATCCGAAAATCATACCTGCAACTATTGTTCCTAAAGCAAGAATAAATCCTATTGTTAAAATTTTCTTCATGAAAGAAAAATCAACTTTAGACATAAAAGCAATAGCTGTTAATGCTATAAATAAAGCTCCGGTAACTGCAGCTGCTTGTTTTAAAACTATTGTACCTGTATAATTAATTACGATGTACAACATTGGTACAAATAACAATGCCTGACCTACGATGTATAAAAAGTAACCTAAATATTGTTTCGGTCTAGAAACCTCATCCATTGCCATTTTTTGTGCAACCCAAGAAATTCCCATAAATCCTCCAATTAATACAAGCCAAAGATAACCTTGTGTAAAACTTAGCAACGTATTAACAATAAAAGGTACTTGTAAAAAAATAGTTTCTAAAATCATAAAAACTAAAACTCCACCAGCTACGTGTCCATAAGTATGCTTATAAAATGTAGCTTTTTCCTCAGATGTAGACATTGCTACAACTTCTTTATATTCTTGTGATATCATAATATTTTAATAACTGAATCTTACGAAGATAATACATTTATTTTTTTCGCGTTTTTTTTCCATTCTATCAATCCTAAAATAGCTAAAATAGTTAGGAACAAATACTGAAATGATGATATTGCATATCCTTTATATAGAAGCAACGGAATCATAACTAAATCACCAATTATCCAAAAAATCCAGCTATCAACTTTACGTTTTGCCATAAACCACATTCCGATTAAAAATATACCTGTTAACGAAGCATCTATAAAATCTATAGCAGTGTAATTCCAGGTTAATGAATTTATCTCGCTAAAACTTTTTAATCCATCAATTATTGGTCTGAAGTGGTAAAGGATTAATATAAAAATAAATGTTCCGAAAAATAATCCGATTGATTTTAAATATTCTTTTCTGGTCGCCCATTCAACCTCAACATGTAAATTATCATCTTCAGTTTTTTTATTCCAAAGAATCCACCCATAAATTGACATAGATGTATAGTAAAGATTGATTAAAGTTTCGCCATACAAACCCCATGTAAAAAATAAATAGATATATAAAAAAGTAGAAATAATACCTGTGGGATAAACCAAAATATTTCTGTTCTTGGAAAATATAACAGAAATAATTCCGAACAAAGTAGCAATTATTTCTAACGCAATTTGCGTAGCTGTGTAGCTTTCGTAAGGATTAATAAAATCATTCATAATCCAATACCCAGATTAAGTAATGATCCTCGATCATCTTATAAAAAGCAGTAAATTTTTGACTTTTCTTATCATCCGAAATCCAACAAACTATCGGACTATTTTCTTTTAATTCGAAGTTTTCAACACGATAATGATGTAAGAAATTCCATAAGTTACCACCATTCAGTTTATACAAACCTTCTTTAATTCCCCAAATAATGTGCAAATACTCGTTTTCATCAATTTTAGGCAACCATTCTTGTTCATCAATTCTAACAAATTTATTTTTGATATTAGAAATTTTATGTGGTCGTGATAACTCGATATCAATTCCTATAGGAAATTCGCTTACCCCAACAGAAACTTTTCCGTAAGAATGTGTGATAGAAATTTCTGCATCAGTAGGTAAATATGGTTTACCTTTTTCATCATAATTCACATCATAATCAACACCTAATTCTTTCAGGCAAGCTCGCAAACCAAGATACTCTCTCGCTTGTTTTGGGCGAAGCGTTTTGTACTTCTCCGATCTATACTCGTTTAGCTGTAAATACGCCAACAGTTCTTCATTGGTTTCATTCACTTCCCAAGTAATGATTTTAACAAGGTTTGGTTTATTGATATAATCGATAATTGGCATTTTTAAAATCGTAATTTAGTTTGTAACTTTGCTTACTTTAATTTATGATAAATATATCATTTGATGGATACAAATACGCAATACATTCCTTACAAAGTTAAAGATATTTCTTTAGCTGAATGGGGAAGAAAGGAAATTACGTTGGCCGAGGCTGAGATGCCTGGGTTAATGGCTATCCGTGAAGAGTACAAAGCGGCTCAACCATTGAAAGGTGCTCGCATTGCGGGTTGTTTACACATGACAATCCAAACTGCAGTATTAATCGAGACGTTGGTTGCCTTAGGAGCTGATGTTACATGGTCTTCATGTAATATTTTCTCTACACAAGATCATGCTGCTGCTGCAATTGCTGCTGCTGGGATTCCTGTGTATGCTTGGAAAGGGATGAACGAAGAGGAATTCGACTGGTGTATCGAACAAACATTATTTTTCGGAGAAGATCGCCAACCATTAAACATGATATTGGATGATGGTGGAGATTTAACGAATATGGTGATTGACCGTTACCCAGAGTTAGTTGCTGAGATCAAAGGATTATCAGAAGAAACAACAACTGGAGTTCACCGTCTTTATGAAAGAATGGAGAAAGGTACTTTACCAATGCCTGCAATTAACGTAAACGATTCAGTTACTAAATCGAAATTCGATAACAAGTACGGATGTCGTGAGTCTGCTGTTGATGCGATTCGTCGTGGAACAGATTTAATGATTGCTGGTAAGCGTGTAGTAGTTTGTGGTTTTGGTGATGTTGGTAAAGGAACTGCGGAATCTTTCCGTGGAGCTGGAGCGATCGTTACTGTAACTGAAATTGATCCAATTTGTGCTTTACAAGCTGCAATGGAAGGTTTCGAAGTAAAACGTTTAGATACAGTTATTGAAACTGCAGATATCGTTATTACTACTACAGGAAACTTTGGAATTGTACGTGAAGAACATTTCATGAGAATGAAAGACAAAACTGTAGTTTGTAACATTGGTCACTTCGATAATGAAATCGATATGGCTTGGTTAAACAAAGCTTACGGTAATACTAAAGAAGAAATTAAACCACAAGTTGATAAGTACAACATCAACGGTAAAGATATTATTATCTTAGCTGAAGGTCGTTTAGTAAACTTAGGAATTGCAACTGGTCACCCTTCTTTCGTAATGTCGAACTCTTTCTCTAATCAAACTTTAGCTCAAATTGAATTATGGACTAATTCTGATGCTTACGAAAATAAAGTTTATACTTTACCTAAGCATTTAGATGAAAAAGTTGCAGAATTACATTTAGCTAAATTAGGAGTTGAATTAGAAAAGTTATCTGCTGAGCAAGCTGCTTACATCGGTGTGCAAGTAGATGGTCCTTTCAAACCTGAGTATTATAGATATTAATAATTTTTAAATTAGATTTTATTTGAATTAAAAAAATCATACACTTAACTATAGCCCACGCCCTGAACAAGCGTGGGCATTTTTTTTACAAAAAAAAGCGCATCTTACGACACGCTTCTAATATTTATTCTTCTAATTGATTTAAGATTTCTTTTAAATCTTCTAAAGGTTTTTTATATAATTTTTTAATCCACCATTTCATCACCCAAATACAAAATATAATATATAATATTAATGATATTATGATAATTGTAAATAACACTATAGGGTCTTCTACATTTAAAAACATTTCTCTTTCTATAAATATACTTCCCATAAATAAGATGCATAAAATACACACCGTATAAGTATATAAAGTAAAAATATTAACGGAAGATTTGAAATTATAGTAAAACCAATTTATATTCCTTAAAGAATTATATTCTAAGCGATAAGATGATTTATAAAATTTTATTAAATAATATAAAGGAACAGTCATTATAGCGAAAATACACGCTATCATCCACCAAATGATTGTTGAATGTATTTCAAAATAAAACGGATATAATAATAATAAAGGAAAAGATGTTAACTGAAAAAAGAAATCTTTTTTCATTACTTTTCGCACCTTATCAATTGTAGTATTCGCTTCCTTTTTAATTTCTATATCTGGATTAATCTGAACTTCTTCTGAAGATTGATTATCCCATTGTTTTTTTAATTCATCAAAATTCATAGCCATAGGTTTTTATGATGTTTTGCAATTTATCTTTAGTTCTGTTTAATTTAACACGCGCATTACCTTCTGTAATACCCAAATTTTGTCCAATTTCTTTGTGGCTTTGGCCTTCTAAAAAAAGAAATATTAACGCTTTTTCTACTTTATTCAGTTCGTGTACAGCTTTGTAAAATAATTCTAACTGCTGCTCTTTTTCGTTCGAATCAACTTCATCAACTTTATCTACATTTTCTAAAAAAGTAAATCTTTCTGATTTTTTCTTTTCCTTTTTAAAGTAAGTCAAGGCAGTATTTAAAGAAACACGATACATCCAAGTCGAAAATTGACTATTTCCTTCAAAACGTTCATAGGATTTCCAAAGCTGCATCACAATTTCTTGAACCAAATCATTTTGGTCTTCCGAATTGTCCATATACATTCTGGAGACTTTGTACAAAATCCCTTTATGTTTATCAATTAGCTTTAAAAATTCTTGTTGAGTTTTCAATTAATAAAATTCAGTTACAAATGTTAATTTAAATAGTAAGTATTTATAAATTCAATACGTTACAAAAAAACATAAAAAAAGATTTCAGAATGTATCTGAAATCTTTTATATCAATGATTTAAAATTAATCATTCTATTTTAAAATTCTAATTTTATCCAAATTGGCAAACTAAATTCTTCTAACAAATGTGCTAATTGATAATTTTGGTAATCTTCTTTCGTTATCCAAGCCATTTCCTCAATTTCTGAAGCTATTTTAAGCGTTTCTAACGAATTTAAATGCACATGAAAGACATTCGCATGAACTTGGGTCTTTTCTTCATTTACAGCCGTTGTAGTATGTTTTCCTAATAATGTAACGTGATGCAAATCGATGTCAATATTAATTTCTTCTAAAAATTCCCGACGCAAAGTTTCTAAAGGCTCCTCACCTTCATCAATTTTACCTCCGACCATTTGAAAGTATTTCGAATTTTTCTTACGAACGGCTAACATTCTACCTTCAGAATCCGTAACTAATGCATTGGCTAAATAAATATGATTCATACTAGAAATTTAAAATGAGGACAAAAAAAAAGCTTCACAAATGTGAAGCTTTAAAAAGATATTATAGTTGGCGATCCGGACGGGACTCGAACCCGCGACCACTTGCGTGACAGGCAAGTATTCTAACCAACTGAACTACCGGATCAGTCTTTAATTTTATTTATAATTCTTGATCGTTCTAAAATAGAAAAAGAAATAGATGCGATCCGGACGGGACTCGAACCCGCGACCACTTGCGTGACAGGCAAGTATTCTAACCAACTGAACTACCGGATCTAAAATTATAAATTAATTATAATATATTTTAAGGCAATAAAAAAATTGGCGATCCGGACGGGACTCGAACCCGCGACCACTTGCGTGACAGGCAAGTATTCTAACCAACTGAACTACCGGATCAGTATTATTTAAAATATATTATTTTTTGTTAAAGAACTACACTCTTTGTTGGCGATCCGGACGGGACTCGAACCCGCGACCACTTGCGTGACAGGCAAGTATTCTAACCAACTGAACTACCGGATCAGTGTTGTATTGTTTTCGGATTGCAAAGTTAGGCGCTTTTTTGAAGTTTCCAAATGTTTTTGCAAAAAAAATCTCAGTTTTTTACAAACCGAGATTTTACTATTTTATTATCAGCAATTTAATAAATTATAAAATTGCATTTAATTTTTCAATTAATTGTTCTTTTGGTACAACTCCAACAACTTTATCCACTTGTTTTCCATCTTTGAAGAATAAAATTGTAGGGATATTACGAATTCCATATTCAGCAGCTATCTCTTGATTTGTATCTACGTCAACTTTTCCTACAACAGCTTTACCTTGGAATTCTGCTGCGATTTCTTCAACAATTGGTCCTACCATACGACAAGGTCCACACCAAACTGCCCAAAAATCTACCATTGCTGGTTTCCCCGACTCGATAATATCTGATGCAAATGAAGAGTCTGTTATTTCTAATGCCATAATTTCTATTTTTTAATAATTCATTATTTAAGCAAAATTAAACAAAATAATTATGCTATAAAATTCCTTTTATACTTTCTATCAATTTTGAGATAGAATATTAACATAATTAGTTCAATTTAAACTTGATATCTGTATTTATCTCTAATTCATTTAATAATTCTCGGCAGATATTAACTCGTATTTTCTGAGCTGGTAAATCTATCTGTTGTTGTTCTTTACTATCAATAATTTTTATTCTTAATGATTTCTCTCCTTGGTATTTATAGAATATTTCTGATAATTTTTCTAATGTAGAATCATTAAATATTTCAACATCAATATTTAATGTAATTCGGTCCACTTGTGTTTCGATAATATTAGTTAATAACTGCATTTTATTGATCTTAGTAAAAATTCTACTGCCTGTTACATTTCCTTCTTTGTCTTTGTATTCGCGTTTAGTAATACTCATTCTAAGATTTAAGAACATATTTTCTTGCATAAAATGTTTATACATCAAATAATCTTCACCAAAAAGTACAATATCATAAGAGTCAGAATAATCACTAAATGTAAAACTACCAAATTCATTTCCATTTTTAGCAATTCGATGTGCAATATTACTCATCATACCAACCATAGAAATATCTCGACCTACTAAATTGTCTTCATTTCCTTTTAAATCGGCAATAGTCATATTGGAAACTAAACGCATTTCATGTTTAAAATCGTCTAATGGATGCGCTGAAATATAAATTCCGACCACTTCTTTCTCTTTGGCAAGTGTCTGAATCATGTTCCATTTTTCACAATCTTGTAACATTGGTATTACATCTTCAACTTCGCCATCATCACCACCAAAAGCTCCAAATAATGAAGTTTGCGCAGAATTTTTCTGTTCTTGGTAATTTCCTCCGTATTTAATTAACTTTTCTAAATTAGTTGTACCATTATCGATAAAGAAATAACGTCCTCGATGAAATTCGAACGAGTCAAATCCACCTGCTAAAACTAAGTTTTCTATTGTTTTTTTGTTTACTGTTCGTAACTCAACGCGTTTTACAAAATCATAAATATCTTTAAAACGTCCATTTTCAGTCCTTTCCTTAATGATTGCTTGTACAGCTGCTTGTCCAACACCTTTTACACCTCCCATTCCGAAACGAACTTCTCCTTGCTCATTTACATTGAATTTTGTAATCGATTCATTAATATCTGGACCTAAAACTGATAATCCCATACGCTTACACTCTTCCATAAAGAATGTAACTTGTTTAATATCATTCATGTTATTTGAAAGCACCGCAGCCATATATTCGGCAGGATAATGAGCTTTTAAATAAGCTGTTTGGTAAGCAATCCAAGCATAACAAGTAGAATGCGATTTATTGAAGGCATAGGATGCAAAGGCTTCCCAATCGGTCCAAATTTTTTCTAAAACTTTTGGATCGTGTCCTTTTTCAGCTGCTTGATTAATGAATTTAGGTTTCATTTTATCAAGAACTGCTTTTTGTTTTTTACCCATCGCTTTACGAAGGACATCGGCATCACCTTTCGAGAAATCAGCTAATTTCTGAGAAAGTAACATTACTTGCTCCTGATAAACTGTAATTCCATAAGTTTCTGCTAAATATTCTTCACAAGCGTCTAAATCATATGTAATAGGTTCTTCCCCATTTTTACGACGAACGAATGACGGAATATATTCTAACGGACCTGGACGATAAAGTGCATTCATGGCAATTAAATCGGCAAAGACTGTCGGTTTAAGATCGCGCATGTACTTTTGCATCCCAGGCGATTCGTACTGGAAAACCCCAATGGTTTCTCCACGTTGGAAAAGTTCGTACGTTTTAACATCATCAATCGGAATTGTATCAGGATCGATTTCAATTCCATGACGCATTTTAACTAATTTGACAGTATCCTTGATTAATGTTAAAGTCTTAAGTCCTAAGAAGTCCATTTTTAATAATCCGGCACTTTCTGCAACCGAGTTATCAAATTGGGTAACGTATAAATCTGAATCTTTTGCTGTTGTTACAGGTACATAATTCGTAATATCATCTGGCGTGATAATCACTCCACAGGCGTGAATACCCGTGTTACGAACCGAACCTTCTAAAATTTTTGCTTGTTGAATAGTTTCAGCAATTAAATCTGAACCATCCGAAAGTCTTTTTAGTTCGTTAACCGCTTCCAGCTCTTCTGAACGCAATGAATCTTTTAAAGCATTGTCATCTAACTTGAAGATTTTTGCCAACTTCATATTCGGAATTAATTTCGCAACACGTTCCGATTCATACAATGGTAAATCCAATACACGAGCCGTATCTTTAATAGAAGATTTAGCTGCCATTGTACCATAAGTAATAATCTGCGCAACTTGGCTAGCTCCGTATTTATCAATCACATAATCCATTACTAAAGATCGACCTTCATCATCAAAGTCTATATCAATATCCGGCATGGATACACGATCTGGATTTAAGAAACGCTCAAAAAGTAAATCATATTCGATTGGATCTAAATTGGTAATCCATAAACAATAAGCAACAGCAGAACCTGCAGCAGAACCACGACCTGGCCCAACTGAAACGCCCATTCTTCTTGCTGCTGCGATAAAATCTTGTACAATTAAGAAATAACCCGGATAACCTGTTTTCTCGATTGTTGCTAACTCGAAATCTAATCGCTCTCGAATATCATCTGTAATTTCTGGATAACGCTTTTTAGCACCTTCGTAAGTTAAATGACGTAAATAAGCATTTTCACCTCTTTTACCTCCATCAATTTCATCTTCTGGAGATTGAAATTCTTCAGGAATGTCGAATTTTGGAAGTAATACATCACGATAAAGTGTGTACTCTTCTATCTTATCAACTACTTCCTGAATATTTATAATCGAATCTGGAACATCTTGAAACAGTTGTTTCATTTGCTCTTGAGACTTGAAATAGTATTCTTGATTTGGTAAACCAAAACGGAATCCACGACCACGACCAATTGGCGTTGCCTGTTTTTCGGCATCACGAACACATAATAAAATATCGTGCGCATTTGAGTCGTCTTGACTAATGTAATAGGTATTATTTGTCGCTATTAATTTAATCTCGTGCTTACGAGCAAGGGAAATTAAAGTTTGATTGACACGATTTTCATCCTCTTGGTTATGACGCATCATTTCGATGTAAAAATCATCACCAAACTGATCCTTCCACCAAATCAAAGCATCTTCTGCTTGACGCTCACCAAGATTTAAAATTTTATTTGGAACTTCACCTTGTAAATTTCCAGATAAAACAATTATATCTTCTTTATATTTTTCAATTAACTTTTTATCGATACGTGGAACATAGTAAAACCCTTCTGTATAAGCAATAGAAGCAAGTTTTACTAAATTTTGATATCCATTTTTATTTTTTGCTAAAAGTACTATTTGATAACCATTATCTTTCTGAGATTTGTTGGTATGATCTTCACACACAAAAAATTCAGATCCAATAATTGGTTTAATTATCTGTTCAGTTGCTTCTTTACCTTCGGCAATTAATTCTTCATTTTTAGCTTTCGCTTCTTTGTTATGATTTTGTACTGCCGCATTGAAATGAAAAGCAGCCATCATATTTCCATGATCCGTTATAGCAACCGCAGGCATTTTATCTTTTGCAGCAGCAGCAACCAATGCACCAACAGAAATTGTAGATTGAAGAATTGAAAATTGCGAATGATTATGTAAATGCGAAAATTTTGCTTGAGCAAATTTAGTTTTAACCTCATCCGAAATTATAGGTTCTTCTACTTTCGGATCATTTTTAGCTTTTAGCTTCGCAATTTCTTCCGAAGCCTTCTTCAGATTGGTGTGATTAAGACCAACCGGTTGAATATTCGTTGGATTGGCTTCCGCAAAACGTACAAAATAGTCGTCCTCTACTTGTAACTCTTTTTTTGTAAAGATTTCTTTACGAATTAATTCAAAAAAACAACGCGTAGTTGCTTCTACATCGGCAGTGGCATTATGGGCTTCACCAAACGGAACTCCGAATAAATATTGATGTAATTCTGTTAAAGTTGGTAATTTATAACGACCTCCACGACCACCTGGTAATTTTAATAATTCGGCAGTAACTTCGGTACAGGTATCTAAAACAGGCATTTCAGCTAAATTATTCGCATAATTCATACGATAAAATTCGGCCCCCATAATCTTGATATCAAATCCAAGATTTTGTCCTACAATAAATTTAGCTTTTCCTAAAGCTTCATAAAATAAATCTAAGACTTGTTTTAAGGGAACACCTTTTTCAGTTGCTAAATCGGTAGAAATTCCGTGGATACGTTCCGAATCATAAGGAATGTCAAAACCATCAGGTTTTACTAAATAATCCTGATGTTCTACTAAATTTCCCATTTCATCGTGTAATTGCCAAGCTATTTGTATACAGCGTGGCCAATTATCTACATCGGTAATTGGAGCATTCCAATCTTTAGGTAAACCTGTTGTTTCGGTATCGAATATTAAATACATGGACGATTTTAGCTTCTAAATAAAATAATTTTCAAAGTTACGAATTCTAAAAACAAGATTTTGTTATCAAAAGTTAAGAAGAAAAATTTTAGATATCAAAAAAGGACAAACTATTGTTGTTCGTCCTTTTCTGTTATTTCATCAAAACTCATTTTTAAATTTATGAGTTCTTGTTTGATATTTTCTAATCGAGTAACAACATCAATTTCTTCTAATTTTGATGGTTTCTTAGTTAAAGATTGTTTGGCGCCTTCTAAGGTGTGACCCTTTATTTTAACTAAATAATAAATCGTTTTAAAAGATTCGATGTCTTTTGGTGTGAATAATCGATTTCCTTTTTTATTCTTTTTAGGTTGAATTATTTCAAATTCTTTTTCCCAAAAACGAATTAAGGATGCATTTACGTTAAACGCTTTTGCAACCTCTCCTATAGAGTAATAAAGTTTGTCTGGTAATTCGATATTCATGTTAATCAAAAATAGCAAAAAATAATTTCAGACCAAACAATACCAAGTACTTATAATAAAAAAATGCAAATAACACTGTTATTCGCATTTCTAACTTATTTAAACTTCTTTAATCTAAAGAAAGTGTACTTTTTTTCGCATTTTGATATATCTTGATGAAATCATCTGGATCTACATCATCATAAAAATACATGATTGGATCTACTGGTTTTCCATCTTTATGAATTTCGTAATGTAAATGTGGACCTGTTGATAAACCTGTTGAACCTACATATCCTATTACATCTCCACGCTTAATTGATTTTCCATTTCTTGTTTTAATACGACTCATGTGAGCATATAAAGTCTCGAAACCATTTCCGTGTCGAATAACAACTACGTTACCGTAACCTGAATTAAATCCAGCCATTTTAACCGTACCGTCACCTGTTGCATAAATTGGAGTTCCTGTTGATGCAGCAAAATCTAATCCATTGTGCATTTTTTTTACTTTAAGAATCGGGTGAAAACGAGATCCATAACCAGAAGCAACTCTGTTTAAATATTTATCAGCAACTGGCTTAATCACTGGTAAAGAAGTTAAATGCTTATCTTTTCCGCCTGCTTTACGCAAAACCTCATCTAAAGATTTTTTTTCTTCTTCAATTTTAGAAAGTAAATTATCAATATCCTCTGCAGAATATTCGTTTATAATTTTATTAATTGAGTCAATATCTTCATCAACCTTTAAATCATAAATGGTACGATATATATTTCTGTCTTTTTCTTCTAATTCTGTCAATGCAACCTCAACTTCTTTAAACTTTTCGTTCAATTCGCTATTTTCTTTCTGCGCTTTTTGAAGTTCGGCAAGCAATTTGCTTTCATTATTTTTAAATTTATTCGCTGTAAGAGCAAATTCAGAATCATTAAAATTGTAACCAATCATTCCAGCACTTACAGTTGCAATACATAAAAAAGCAAAACCATAATAAAATGTTTTAGGGATATTTTTCAATCTTTTCAGTGACCAATCCTTTAAAACACTAGATGATTTATACTTATAGTTATTATTTTCCATTCTAACCAAACCTTTTTATATCTTTGTAAACGTTTGCAAAGTAAAGAATATTGTACAAGCAAACGTGTTAATCAAAATATAAAAATAATATAAATAAATGAAATCCAAAGATATAAGAAAAGAATTTCTTGGTTTTTTTGAAAAAAACGGGCATTTAATCGTTGATTCTGCTCCGATTGTACTTAAAGATGACCCAACTTTAATGTTCAATAATTCAGGAATGGCCCAATTTAAAGAATTCTTTTTAGGTAATGGAATTCCTAAGAATAATCGTATTGCCGATACTCAAAAATGTCTTCGTGTTTCTGGTAAGCATAACGATTTAGATGATGTAGGAAAAGACACTTACCACCACACGATGTTTGAGATGTTAGGGAACTGGTCATTCGGAGATTACTTTAAAGAAGAAGCAATCGCCTGGGCTTGGGAACTTTTAACAGGAGTGTATGGGATTTCTAAAGATCAGATCTATGTTACGGTTTTCGAAGGAGACAAAGAAGACGGTACTGAATTAGATACAGAAGCTTTAGAACTTTGGAAAAAACATATTGCAGAGGATCGTATCTTATACGGAAATAAGAAAGATAATTTCTGGGAGATGGGTGATATCGGACCATGTGGACCATGTTCTGAAATTCACGTTGATATTCGTCCAGAAGCTGATCGTTTAGCTGTTGATGGTAAAACATTAGTAAATATGGATCACCCACAAGTGATCGAAATTTGGAATTTAGTATTTATGCAATTCCAACGTAAAGCTGATGGTTCATTAGAACAATTACCTGCAAAACACATCGATACCGGAATGGGATTTGAGCGTTTAGCAATGGTTTTACAAGGAAAATCATCTAACTACGATACAGATGTTTTCCAACCAACAATCAAAAAATTAGAAGAAATTTCTGGAGTAACTTACGGAGCTGCAGAAAAAACAGATATTGCAATTCGTGTTGTAGTTGACCACTTACGTGCTGTAGCTTTTGCTATTGCTGACGGACAGTTACCTTCTAACACAGGTGCAGGATATGTAATTCGTCGTATTTTACGTCGTGCTATTTCTTATGGTTACCGTTTCTTAGGATTAAACGAGCCATTCATTTTCCAATTATACCCAATCTTAAAAGCTGAAATGGGAGATTTCTTCCCAGAATTAGTGAAACAAGAAACAATTGTTACAGGTGTAATTCGCGAAGAAGAAGCTTCATTCTTAAGAACAATAGAGCAAGGATTAAATCGTTTAAACCAAATCATCGAGCAATTAGGAGATTCTAAAGTTGTTCCTGGTGATGTAGTTTTCGAATTATATGATACTTACGGTTTCCCAGCCGATTTATCTCGTATCGTTGCAGAAGACCACGGATTCACAATTGATGAAGCTGGATTCGAATCTGAAATGGCAAAGCAAAAAGAACGATCTAAAAAAGCAACAGCTTTAGTGACTGATGACTGGGTTGTTTTAGACGGATCTGGAAATGAAACATCTATTGCTTACGATAACACAGAAGCTGAAGTAAAAGTGACGCGTTACCGTAAAGTAAAAAATAAAAAAGGAGAATTCTATCAATTAGTTTTCAACCAAACACCTTTCTACGCTGAGTCGGGAGGACAAATTGGTGACCAAGGTGTGATTGTTTCTCCAAACGAAACAATTGAAGTAGTTGACACTAAAAAAGAGAATAACTTAATTATTCACTTCGTTGAAACTTTACCAGAAAACATTGAAGGAACTTTCCAAGCCAAAGTAAATGTTACAAAACGTAATGCAACTACTAAAAATCACACAGCTACGCATTTAATGCACGAAGCTTTACGTGAAGTTTTAGGAACGCATGTGGAACAAAAAGGTTCTTACGTTGGTGATGATTACTTACGTTTCGACTTCTCTCACTTTGCAAAAATGACGGAAGAAGAAATCGCAATCGTTGAGCAAAAAGTAAACGAAAAAATCGTTGAAGCTTTACCATTAATCGAGAAAAGAGAAGCTTCTATGGACGAAGCTTTAGCTGAAGGTGCAATGGCTTTATTCGGTGAGAAATATGGAGATAAAGTTCGTGTGATTCGTTTTGGTTCTTCAGTTGAATTATGTGGTGGTACACATGTAAACAATACGGCTGATATTCGTTTATTCAAAATTTTATCTGAATCTTCTACTGCTGCTGGAATTCGTCGTATCGAAGCAATTACTGCTGATACTGCAATCAACGCTTTAAAAGATGCAGAACAAAACTACAACGACGTTTTAGTTGCCTTAAAAACGAAAAACGATGCAGTTAAAGCAGTTCAATCTTTATTAGATGAAAACGCAGCATTAAAGAAACAAGTAGAAAAATTCGTTGCGCAACAAGCTGCTGCTGAAAAAGCAACTTGGAAAGCAGCCGTAAAAGAAATTAACGGAATTAATTTCTTAGCGATTAAAACGAATTTAGATACCAATGCAGCAAAACAAAATGCTATTGATTTAACAAACGAAATTGAAAATGCATTCATCGTTGTTGGTACAAATGATGCAGTAAAACCATCGATCACTATTTCTATTGCTAAAAACTTAGTTGCAGATAAAGGATTACACGCTGGTAACATCGTAAAAGAAATTGCGAAGCACATCAACGGTGGAGGAGGTGGACAACCTTTCTTAGCTACTGCAGGTGGTAAAGAAGTTGCTGGATTAGATGCAGCTTTAGTACAAGCGGAAGATTTTGTAAAGTAAATTATACTTCATTATATTAAAAAAAGCGACTCGTTACCGAGTCGCTTTTTTATGTTACATTTATAGCATTAAAACAATATATTTTGAAAGACATTAAACTGCTTCTTGCTATACTAGTAGTTGCAATAGTCTGGGGAACTACATTTTTGGGAATCAGAATTGCAGTTGAAACAATACCTGGTTGGTTTGTAGCTGGTATTAGACAATCCATTGCAGCATTAATCATGTTATCTATATTACTGTACAAAAAAGAATTAAAGTGGTTTGGATGGAAAAATCTTTCTTACCAAATCATTTTTTCTACTTTAATGTTAATTGGTGCAAATGGATTAACTACCGTTGCAGAAGAGTCAATCTCAAGCAGTTTGGCTTCTTTAATTTCGGCCACAACACCTATTTTAGTATTTATCGGAAGTTTGCTTATCGGGCTAGAAAAATTTAATATTAAAGGTTTACTTGGAGTATTAATGTGTTTTAGTGGAATATTATTTATTTTCTGGGACGGGTTACATGAATTTTCAAACCCAGCATTTAGTAATGGTATTATTCTACTTTTTTGTGCTATTACAGGTTGGGCGTTAGGAACTTTGTTTACAAAAAAATTAAATCTTAAAACAAGTAATATTTCCTTAAACCTATTTTATCAATTTCTATTTGCCGGAATTGTTCAAATTGGATTAGCATTTATTTTTAGTGAAAATCATAATTTTTCGAACTGGAGTTTGAGAAGCATTTCTTCTATGATTTATTTAGCAATTTTCGGATCTGTTATTGCATTTTATTCATTCCATTATGCACTAACAAAAATTTCACCGATACAAATTTCTATACTTTCTTACATCAATACAATTATTGCAATTCTTTTGGGTTGGTTAATTTTAGATGAAGAAATTTCATTGAAATTTATAATTGCAGCGTTTTTAATAATTATTGGCGTTTTTATAACCAATTATAAACCTGAAATGTTCAAGAAAAGTAAATAAAGCTTTTAGATTTAAATAATATATTTTTTTATTTCTATTTGAACGAGTTTAAATATTGACTTGTTTAGATAATTTAATAGTATTTTATTTGAATTAGAAATTTTTAAATCTTTATAGATTGATTCATATGATTTTTTGTAATTTTGCACTCTCATAATAAGTATAAAATAATACATCAATAAAATGGCAAACATTACATTCACAATGATCAAGCCTGATGCTGTTGCAAAAGGACACATCGGAGATATCTTAAAAGATATTACAGACGCAGGTTTCAAAATTAAAGCTGCTAAAATGACTCAATTAGCGAAACAAGATGCTGAAGCATTTTACGCTATCCACGCTGAGCGTCCTTTCTTCAAGGATTTAGTTGAGTTCATGACTTCTGGACCAATCGTTGCTGCAGTTTTAGAAAAAGATAACGCTGTTGCTGATTTCCGTACTTTAATCGGTGCTACTAACCCAGCTGAGGCTGCTGAAGGTACTATCCGTGCTAAATACGCTGAATCTATCGATGCTAACGCTGTTCACGGTTCTGATTCTGACGAAAACGCTGCAATCGAAGCTGCATTCCACTTCGCTGCAAAAGAAATTTTCTAATTAAAAGAAATTAATTTCTATATATTAAATCCTTTCAACTAAGCTGAAAGGATTTTTTTATACTCTGTATTTTTGTACCTTTAGTTGATAAAATATAGAATCATGAAAAAAATATCTATTTCCTTTTTACTTACCGGAGCATTTATTTTTATTGCTTGTGGAAACGATAAAGAATCTGTACAATCTACAACAATAAACGATTCTATTATTGTTGATACAATTGCGGATCATCATAACGCTAAAAATTCTTTGGACTACGAAGGAACATATGAAGGAATTTTACCATGTATAAATTCTGATTGTAAAGAAATAGAATTGTCTTTGAAATTAATGCCAGATAATATGTTTGTTTATAGCACAAAACGTGTAGGAATTGATAATGAAGAATTGATGACTACAGGAACATATCATTTCGAAGAAGATGGAAATACAATTGTCTTGGAACAAATAGCTAATGTTCCTAATTCATTTTTTGTATCTGAAGGAAAAATTTATCAATTAGATAAAAATCAAAAGAAAATTGAAGGCACTGATGCCGAAAAATATATTTTATTAAAGAAATAATAATGCTCTAAAAAAAGCCTTCTGAGAACATCAGAAGGCTTTTTAATTTTTATTTCAATTCCAGTTCGCATGCAAAGCAAACTTTATCTTCATTTAAAACTTTAAAAAGTATTTTTTTATCTAAAACAGCTTTTTCTACCATTACTTTATCACCCAAACTAACTTCTTTAATGAAGTTTAAATTAAGAGCTTTAATTTGGTTTGATAAAACAATTTCCGGATCAATATAATTTAAACACCATTCTAAATATCTCGTATTATTTACATGATAAAGAATATCAATATCAGAAAACTGTACAACATATTCGTGCTTTTCTGTAGATACTGGCGATAAATCTATTAATTGATGCGACAATTCTGTTGCGTGTAAATCTTTAAAACGTTCAATATGGGAAGTATCTATTTTTAATAAATCAGGACGACGAGTTTCTGTATTAAAAATTGCCCACAAAGTAGAAACTCCAACCAATTTTTTACCTTCTCTTTCGATTGTAAAATTTCGTATTGATTTTGCTCCTTTTAATTCTTCAACCCAAGTGTTTACCTCAATTTTATTTAACCAACTTGGTAATTCATCAATTTCTATGCGCATACGACTTAGCACCCAAGAATGATTATATTCTTGTAAATCTTTAAATCCTACACCACCTAAATTAGCATGTTCTGAAGCCGTAATTTGAAATAGATTAGCCATCTCATTCAGCTTTAAAAAAGTATTAGGATAACACATAGGGAAATAAACATCCCACTCTTTATAATGCTTTGATTTGAAATTTGGTGAAATTGGCATAAGTAAATTTTTACAATTGATTGACAAATGTAAAAAGGCCAAATGAAATAAATAGCATAATAAGTTTTAAATATTTGTCAAAAAAAATCGGATAGATTCTTCTACCCGATTTAATATTATATCATTTAATATTATGCTAGTTTTGATTTGAAATCAGCCATCATTACAGCAGCAACTCCAGCTTCAATTCCTTTGTTTCCGTGTTTACCACCAGAACGATCGATTGATTGTTGCTCATTTTCATCAGTTAATACACAGAAAATAATCGGCATTTCATGTTGAATGTTTAAATCTTTAATTCCTTGTGTAACGCCTTCGCAAACATAATCAAAATGAGCTGTTTCTCCTCTAATTACACAACCAATAACAATAATACCATCTAAATCAGGTTTTGCTTTTGCCACTTTATCAGCACCGTAAATCAATTCGAAACTTCCTGGAACTTGGTATAATTCAACATCATTAGGATTTGCACCTAAATCAATTAAAGTTTCCTTTGCTCCATCACGCATATTAAAAGTGATATGATTGTTCCATTCTGATGTGATAATCGCGAATTTCTTTCCTGCTACGCTTGGTAATTCGGCTTTGTTGTATTGAGATAAATTTTTATTTTCTGTTGCCATTTTTTGCTTTTTGCTTGTCGTAAAATTACGAAATCCTAAAGGAAATAAAAAAATCGAACCCCGAAGGATTCGATTCTATTTTATAAATAAAGTTTTAGAAACGATTAGTTTCCTACAACATATTTTAATCTTTCTGCAAATTTCTCTGCATTTCCATTATTTGCACCTGGATATTTATCCGCAATTGTTTGGAAATATTTTAAAGCTTCTTCGTTTTTCCCAACACTCATTGCAATTTCTCCTGCTTTTGTGTAGTACATAATTTGCAAAGCTTCTACTTCAACTGCTTCAGCTGCTTTTACGAAATATGGTAAAGCCTCTTCAACTTTGTTTGATTGAGTTAAAGCATTTCCGATCATTCCGTATTTTTGAGCCATCATTACTTCATCATCTGTATCAAATTCTTCTAATAATTTGACAGCAGTAGCATGATCACCTAATTTATAGTAAGAACTTGCTGCTTTAAAGCGCGCCAAGTTTCCTGCTTCTGTATTACCAAATTCGTCAACAACTTGTTGTAATCCTTGGTATGCTCCAGCACTTCCTTTTAAAGCTTGTGCTACAGAATCTTGGTCAAATAAACGTTCAGCCTGAACCATATTATTTAAAGCTTCTTCACTCTTAGGCTCTACAATAAATTTTGTATAAGCGAAATATCCTAAAGCCGCAACAACTAATGCTACTAAAATACCAACGATAATTTTAGCGTTATCTTCAACAAAAGTTTCTACGTCGAAAGCTGTTTTATCTAATTTTTCTACAAATTGCTCAGTTGCAAATTCTTCTTTCTTATTATTTTTTGCCATTTTGTTTTATTACGAGGTTGCAAAAATACATTTTGACACAAATATATCCAATTAATTTATTCTGAAACTATTTGTTAGAATAAATATGTTACAGATAAATTAATATTTTGTGGTGTATTTTCTGTTTGATATTTAGTTGAACCTTGTACAAACTCAGAAGTTAATTTTCCAAAACCTTTTTGGTATCTTAAATCAAACATCAAATTTTTAATTTGTACTCCTCCACCAATGTGAAAACCTAATCCAAATTGATCTTGACTTGCGTTAACGAAATTACCTACATCTAATTTATCTTCGAAATAGTACGAAAAAGTTGGTCCAATTTGAGCATGCGCGATACCTAAAAATCTTTTACCAACTCCAACTGGAATATCCATACTTTTCTTTTTAACTTTTCCTTTGTTGTACTCATTAGATGTTTGCGTATAAAGCAATTCTGGTTGAACGTAAAAACCTGCAAAACGAGCTCTTAATACAGCACCAACTTGAAAACCTGTTGATCCTTCTGCCTTAGATACGCCATCCATACCTTCCCAAAATCCATCATTTGCATTGAAAACAACACCTGCTTTTGCTCCAAAGTCTATCCCTTGTGCTGAAACGAATGATGAAACTACAACTAAAGCTGTAAATAATATTTTTTTCATGTGTGTGATATTTTTATTTCTCTTTAAGTAATGCTTCTCTTAATTTTTTGAATAAGTTAGATGAGTAGACAAAATCAATTACAGCAGGATTATCTGCAACTAAAATCTCGTCTTTATTTCCTTCCCATTCTAAATATCCATTCTTTAGGAAAACAATATGATCTCCGATTTCCATAACCGAGTTCATATCGTGTGTATTAATAATAGTTGTTGTGTTTAATTCTTTCGTAATATCGTAGATTAACTGATCGATAACCAAAGCTGTTTTAGGATCTAAACCTGAATTGGGTTCATCAGCAAATAAATATTTTGGATTATTAACAATAGCACGAGCAATTGCTACACGTTTTTGCATACCACCAGAAATTTCAGACGGAAACTTTTTAAGTGCAGTTCGAGCAATTTCAACACGATCCAAAACTTCACGTGCACGTTTGTCAATTTCTGAAACTGACATATCGGAAAACATTTCCAAAGGAAATTTCACATTCTCCAAAATATTCATTGTATCATACAAAGCACTACCTTGGAAAACAACTCCAATTTCGCTACGTAAACGTTGTTTTTCTTTATAATCATACTCAACCATATTTTCACCTTCATAAAGGATTTGTCCCGATGTTGGTGTTAATAATCCGATTAAGTTTTTTAAGAAAACGGTCTTACCAGAACCTGATTGCCCGATTATTAAGTTTACATTTCCTTTTTCGAATGTTAAAGAAAATCCTTTTAAAACTTCAATCGCATCAAATGACTTACGTATTTCTTTTACCTCGATCATTAGCTTAAAATTGTTTGTGTTAATATTAAGTTGATCACGATAATTGTTACAGAAGTCCAAACAACTGCAGTTGTTGATGAACGACCAACTTCTAGCGAACCACCTTTTACATTATAACCATAATAGGCAGGAATTGTAGCAATAACAAAACCAAAAACCATTGTTTTTATAAATGTATAAACATAAAGTTTGGTTGCCATTTGCATTTGAAGACCTGTTATAAAATCAGCCTCAGACCACATTTTAGTACTTATCCCAATCAAATGACCTCCTAATAAACCAAATCCAATACTAATCATTACCAGAATTGGATTAAAAAATACACAGGCAATAACTTTTGGTAAAATAAGTAAGTTAGGCGAATTAATTCCCATTACATCCAGGGCATCAATTTGTTCTGTCACACGCATTGTTCCAATACTTGAAGCAATGTATGATCCTACTTTTCCTACTAAAATTAAAGACATAATTGTAGGTGCAAATTCTAGTACCAATACAACTTTTGTTGCATAACCAATGTATGAGTCTGGCACAGGAATATCAGCTCCTTGGAAATTTTGAGCCATCTGTAAAGCAACTACTGCTCCCATGAAGGTAGAAATAAAGGTCATGATCCCGATAGAGTTCATCCCTAAATCCCAAATTTCACGAACAGTTAATTTCCAAAAAACTTTTATTTTTTGGGGCTTACTAAACACTTTAGATAAAAGTAGGAAGTAAGCTCCTATTTGTTCAAATATTTTCATTACGACAAAATTAAGATTTTTATTGAAATAGCTTTTTATTTATCTTGCACAATGTGAATTTAGAACAATTACAACCCTATCTTCCTAAAAATGCTTTAGTTTTTATTGAAAATTGGATCAAACCATATCCTTTAACATTAAAAATAACAAGAAGTAGACAAACAAAATTAGGAGATTATAGAAAATTACAACCTCAGCAAAGGCATCAAATTACTATAAATGGTGATTTGAACCCTGATGCATTCTTTTTTGTTTTCACTCACGAAATTGCTCACATGATGGTTTATGCCCAATATAAGCATGGCCAAGTTGCACCACACGGAAGAGAATGGAAAACCATATTTGGTAATCTTTTAGTTGAATCAATTGAAATTTACCCTGAACAATTACGTATTTATATTTTAAAACATGCACGTTCGCCTAAAGCTTCAGTCGGAGCCGATTCAAATATTGCTAAATTTTTAATTAATGATTCTGAAGAACATCAAGACTATTTAGAAGATTTAGAAATAGGTACACATTTTAAATTAGGTCAAAAAATTTTCAGGAAAGGTGAAAAAAGAAAATTAAGGTATATTTGTTGTGATATCAAGACTAACAAAAATTATTTAATAAACGCTACTGCCTTAGTAGAAAAAATGTAACCATTATGCAATCAAATCATTATGCAGTAATCTTAGCCAGCGGAACTGGTGTAAGATTATGGCCAATGAGCACTGTAAAAAAACCTAAACAGTTTTTAGATTTGTTAGGAATTGGTAAAACAATGATCCAACTTACTTTCAATCGTTTAAAAAAAGTTGTACCTGAAGAAAATATTTTTGTTATTACGACAGAAAATTACACTTCATTAGTCAAAGAACAAATCCCTAATATTTCTGATCAAAATATCATTTATGAACCTCGTGTCATGAATACTTCTGCTTGTAATTTATTAGCAGCTATGCATATTCATGAAATAAATTCTAATGCTAAAATAATTGTTGCTCCGTCTGATCATTTAATTTATGATGCGGATGATTTTGTTAAAAGCGTAGAACTTGCATTTGAATATGCGGATACAGATCATTTAATCACTTTAGGTGTAGAGCCTAATAGACCTGATGTTAATTTAAGTTACATACAAATTCTGGAAGAAGGATTACCTATAAAAAAAGTAAAAACATTTGTAGACAAACCAGATGAGGAATTTGCGAAATCTTTTATAGAAAGTGGTGACTTTTTATGGAATACTGGAATTTTAATTTGGTCAACAAAAGCTATTATTGAAGCATTCCAAACTTTCCGTCCAGGAATGGTTGAAACTTTAACCACTTATTTCAATCAACCAGAAAGAAGTGTGAAATTATTGAAAACTATTTACGGAACATTAGATATGATTTCTATTAATAAATCAATTTTAGAGAAGGCTAAAAATGTTTATGTAATTCCTACGAATATCGGTTGGAATGATATGGGAACTTGGAAATCAATTAGTGATCATACGCCAGTTGATGAATTTGAAAATACGATTCAAAATAAAAATTTCATCACCTATAATACTGAAAATACATTTATTTATTCAACTCAAGATAAAGCAATTGTTGTAGACGGTTTAAAAGATTTTGTAGTGATTGATTCTAAAAATGGATTAATAATTTGTCCAAAATCAAACGTTAAAGAAATAAGAAGCTATGTAAGCGATGTTCGACTGAACAAAGGCGAAAAATATTGTTAATAAAAAAGGGTTCTCGAAAACGAGAACCCTTTTTTATTTATACTTTAAATTATTTTAATGAAATTTTATTCTGTGCGATTTTAAAACCATTTTGATAAATATCGATTTTATATTCACCTTTTGGGAAATTATAATCTTTCCAATCAAAATTAATTTTATTTCCATTCTTTGGATCAAACTTAAAAACAACCCTATCAGAATAGTCTACCGTTTTACCTGAGCGTAAAGGAATATTTCCTGAATTTGCACCTTCAAAACGTCCTAATTCACCGTCTGGTTTATAAATAGCAATAAACAATTCTTTATTTTCTTGTACTGCGTTTTGGTTAGGATCCACTTCAAAAGTTACACGCAATTTGTTAATACGACTCGCTTTTTCAGTTTCAATTTCTTTACCAGAACTTTTAACTCGAAGACCAGTTAATGTGTAATTAGAAATTGCTAATGTTGAATTTACATTCGCACGTTGAGCTTCTTTTTCTTTAGTTACAGTTGATAAGTCTTCTTCGATGGCTTTATTTTTTTCAACAACTAATTCGTTTTGATTTGTAAGCTCTTCGTTTTTAGATTGTAAACGTTTATTTTGTTGTGTAAGAACTTCAATTTGTTTTCTATATTCACCAAGTTCAGTTTTTAGTGAAGCTATTAAACGTTTTGCTTTACGAATATCTTCTTTTGAAATTTCTTCGTTGTTTAAAATGTTCTGAATTTGCTTTTGTTTTTCAAAAATCTGACGATCTTTTTCCTGCATGTCTGCATCTTTATTTACAATAGCAACTTTTGCAGTATCATATTCTGCTCTTGCGATACGTAATTCTTGTTTCAAAACTTCTCGCGAACGTTCCAAATCATCAATCGTATCAGCGCCTGATCCTAATTCTCTATCATGTCTCTTTTTTTCATACAAAATGTATCCAATAGTACCTAATAGAGCAATAGAAAGCAAAAGAATTATTATATTTTTAGAGAAGGTAGGTTTGGTTTCTAAATTAGTATATTCTTTAGTCTTCATACATGCATATAAACTTCAATCAAAATCTGCAAAATAACAAGCAAAAATTAATCCATAAAAATAAAAACTGTTCATTTTTTAATAAAAATGAACAGTTTTTACTTTTATTTGTTAAAAATTACGGATTATTTTTATTCACTTCAGTTTTTACATCCTGTTTTACCTCTTCAATTTTTTCTTCTACGTTGTCAACAGTTTGTTCAATTTTATCCTTAGTGGTATTTAATTTTTCTTGTACAATGTCTCTTGTTTCATGCATTCTTTTTTCTGCAATTTCTTTTACATCATTATAATCTTCTTTCACTTTAGCTCTGATGTCTTTCGTTGCTTCGTTCGAAACTTCTTTAATATCATTTGCAGCTACTTTTAAATTATCAAATGTTTTCTTTGCAAATTCTTTAGTATCTTCTGCTATAACAGAACCAGTAGCAGATAATTTTTCTGATACTAATTCAAAACGATCTGCTTCTCTATCAGTAACTACTTCTGCTCTTCTTAAAATTTTCTTTATTAAACTTCTTAATCCCATTTTACTTTTTGCTTAAGTTGATAATTTCACTTTAAATTTACACTTTAATAAAGGTATAACTAAAAATAACATCTTCAAAAATATGTTTTTAAATAAGTTAAAATTTAAACATTTCTACACTTTATCTTTCATTTTATTGCTTTTTTGGAACTGTAATCCAAATAATGAAGCAAAAAATATAAAGCAAGTATCAAACCAAACTGAATTAAATTTTCGTTATAATCAAAAGCAAAAAAATTTAGTTAGTGCACATCGTGGAGGTAGCGGTATTGAAAATTATCCTGAAAATGCGATTGAAACAATGCAATTTCTATATGAAAAAGGAATTCAAATTTTCGAGATTGATGTAGCTAAAACGAAGGATAATCAACTAATATTGATGCACGACAATAGTTTACAGCGCACTTCTACAGGAAGACAAGATGTAAATCAAGTAACTTTAGCTCAAATTAAGGAATACTTTTTGGTTGATGATTTCAAGAACAAAACAACATTTAAAATTCCAACTTTTTCAGAAGCATTAAGCTGGGGAAAAGATAAACCTATCTATTTTATGGTTGATATTAAAAAAGATGTTGATTATAAAATGTTAATTGATGAAATTAGATCTAATTCTATGCAAAATCAAGTTGTTTTAGTTTCTTATTCAGTAGGACAAGCAAAAAAATTAAATCGTTTAGCTCCAGAAATGTTACTTTCAGTTTCTATGCGAAATGATCGTGAGTTTGAAGAAATGATGAACAGTGGAATACCAACTGATAAAATGATTGCTTTTACAGGTACTCGTCGTTCCCCGAAATCATTACACGATAAAATCCATGAACAAAATATTATGGTAATTTTCGGAACCTTAGGAAATATTGATAAAAGTGCTGAAGCAAGAGGAAATAACATATATCAAGAATTAGAATCGCAAGGAGTTGATATCTTTGCAACAGATAGAGCTATTGAGGTTTATCAAACTATAAATAAAAACTAATGGATACGAAAACTATAAGTTTAAAAGATTCGAATTATTTTTCTTCTTTGATGTTAAATTACATCGACGAAAAGGAAGATTTAAAACAATTTTATAATCGATTTCCATCTTTTGAAAACTATATTATACAAGCACAAGATAAACTAGAAACTTATCAACATCGTACAATATTAGTTCAACAATTAGATCAACAATTAAAAGATTTAAGTTTATCGAAAAAGCAAAAGAAAAACTTAGAACTTTTATCTCAAAATAATACAGTTACTATAACAACTGGTCATCAATTAAATCTTTTCACTGGACCAATTTTCTTTTTTTATAAAATTTTACAAGTCATTAAACAGTGTAAAGAATTAAATAAAAAGCAAGACAAAATTAATTTTGTACCTGTTTTTTGGATGGCAACTGAAGATCACGATTTTGAAGAAATTAATCATTTTCATTACAAAGATCGTATCATTCATTGGAACAAAGAACACGGTGGCCCTGTCGGACAATTATTAACAGAAGGGTTAGATGAAGTTTTTAATTCATACCTTAGTTTAATCCCAAACGGAAAGAAAAAAGAACAAATAAAACAAATAATTGAAGCTTCATATTTAACTTCTACAACATTAACAGAAGCAACAAGAAAATTAGTTCAAACTCTGTTTGGTGATTTAGGTTTAATCATGATTGATGGAGATGATAAAATTTTAAAGCAAACTATGATTCCTGTTTTTGAAAAAGAAATCATAGAAAATTTAGCTTTTCAGCACGTCATTCCACAAATTGAAAAATTAGCTAAATTAGATGTTCATGCACAAGTAAATCCGCGTGAAATTAATTTATTTTATATAGCTAATCCTTTATCAAGGGAAAGAATAGTTTTTGAAAATGGTAAATTTCATGTTTTAAACACTTCAATTTCTTTTACGAAAGCAGAAATTCTTGAAGAATTAAATACATACCCTGAAAAATTTAGTCCTAATGTAATTATTAGACCATTGTATCAAGAAACGATTTTACCAAATGTCGCTTACATTGGTGGTGGTGGCGAATTAGTTTATTGGTTAGAATTAAAAACAATGTTTGATGCTTATGAAGTTGATTTTCCATTGTTAGTTTTAAGAAATTCGATGTTAATTCGAACAAATAAACAAGTTGAAAAACAATTGGCTTTAAATTTGAAGGATGAAGATTTGTTTCGATCAGGACGCAACATCATAAAAGAAAACGTTGAACAAAATTCTAAATTAATTGAAGAACTTCCAGATTTAAAAAATCAATTAGAAGATTTATTCAAGAAATTAGAAAATTTATCGACTAAAACTGATGTTAGTTTTGCCAACATGGTTCAGGCTCAAAGAACAAAGCAAATTAAAGGCTTTGAAAAGCTTGAAAAAAGATTGGTAAAAGCTGAAATTAAGAAACAAGAAGAGTATCAAAATAGAATAGATCTATTATTAGAAGATTTAACACAAAACAATGGCTTACAAGAACGTGTGCGTCATTTTTCGGATTTCGATTATGTAGATATTAAACTTTTTATCGAATCGATCTATCAAAATATTAAACCATTTGAGTTTAACTTTATCATAAATACATTAGCCGAAGATATTTAAGTAAAGTTATTCTTATATTTATACCGTAAATTCATTTAAATGAAAAAAATAGTATCGTTATTGCTTTTTATTGGTTCAACAGTATTATTTGCTCAACAAAAAACACACAAAGTTGAACAAAAAGAAACTGTCTATGGAATCTCTAAAAAATATGGTGTAACCCAAGAAGAATTATATAAAGCTAATCCAACAATCGAGAAAAATGGATTACAGATTGGTGATTTAATCATTATTCCTGGCCCTGCATCATCTAAAAATAATGAACAAACTGCAACTCAGACTACAAATTACGAAGACGATCAATTCATCTATTTAACGATTCAGCCGAAAGAAAGTATCTATCAAATTACTCGTAAATATGATGTTACTGAAGCGACTTTAAAATCTTTAAATCCTAAACAACTTGAAAACGGATTAAAGGTTGGAGATGTAATTCGTATTCCTAAAAAAACAACTTCGATTCCAACAGTTACAACTCCATCTAAGCCAAAAGAAGTTGTAAATCCAGATAATGGATATGTTGTGGAAAAAGGAGAAACTTTATATAGTTTATCTAAAAAATTTAATGTTTCTGTAGACGATTTTTATGCTGAAAATCCTCAATTACAAACGGAAGGATTAAAAAATGGAATGGTTCTTAACATTCCAAAAAAATCTGGACGTGTAGTTATAGAAAATAACACGATTAATTATACAGTACAATCTGGCGATACAGCATACAACATCATCAAAAAGTACAACACTGATATTGATGAATTAATTGCCTTAAATCCAGAAGTTATCAATGGCTTAAAAACTGGTATGGTTCTTAAATTACCATTAGAAAACAATGCTAAAATTGTAAAATTTGCTGAAGCTGGAAAAGTAAAACGTGCCAACGATAACGAAATTAACATTGTTTTGATGTTACCTTTCAATGCGGATAATGCGGTGTCGTTAAAGAATAACCAAGCAATGCAATTTTTTACTGGAGCTAAAGTTGCGTTAAATCGTTTAACTAAAGCTGGTAAAAATATTAATGTTAAAGTAATTGATACCAAAGACGAAAATGATATCCAATCAATTTTAGCAGCGCAAGATTTATCTAAAACAGATGCGATTATCGGACCCATTAAATCAGGTGCCGTTATCGAAGTTGCAGATTTCTTAAAAGGTTCTGGTATCGGAATTGTTTCTCCGTACGCTACAAATGAAGAATTAAATAATTACGAGAATTTGTTAATTGCAAATCCTCGCGAAGAAGTTTTAGCTGATCAGATTATCGAAGAAGTTTCTAAGACTTTTGCTGGAGAACAAATCTATTTATTAACAGATTCAGATCATCAAGATTTATCAAATTACACAAAAAAATCACTTGAAAAATCTTTAAAAGCAAATGTTGTTATTGTAAACGATGCGTCTAAAATTGTACAACCAAACGATAAAGTTGGAGACGTAAATTATTTTACTCCTATTATTACAATTATGGTTGGTGATAACGATGCTTTAGGAAAACAATATTTGGATCGATTAAAAACATTTAACAAAGATTACATCAAAGCGTTTGGAATTAAATCGGTTGATGTATACGATATTTACGATACAAATAATGCGGCTAATATTGATGCTTTCCGCGAATTTGGGTTCGTTTATAGCACAAGTCACATCATGAATACTAGAAACGAAGAAACGAAAAGTATTCTGAAAGATTTTGCAGATGTATATTGTTATTTACCTAAACGTGCAGAGCAATTAGGTTTTGATACAGTTTTTGACATCGTAGATCGAATGAATTCTAAAGGAGATTTCTTAAATAATGTATCAGCAGAAAACACAAGATTAGCAACTAAATTTGCTTACAAACGCGTTGGTAATTCAAAAGCTTATGCAAATGATTCTGCGCGATTAATTAGATTACCAAAAAAATAATTTTCAAAATTTAAATAATCCAAGCGATATAGATTTTACTATATCGCTTTTTTTAATCAAAATATTTTTAAATTCGCTTATGAACAAACTCAAAAAAAACTTATTATTACAGGTTATTATTGCAATTATATTAGGAATTGTAATAGGTAATTTTATTCCAGAAAGTATTGGTAGAATCTTCCTTACTTTCAATGATTTATTTAGCGAATTATTAAACTTTTTAATTCCATTAATCATCGTAGGTCTTATTGTTCCGTCCATTGGAAAATTAGGACAAACAGCAGGAAAATTATTATTAACAACAGTGCTGATCGCTTACGGTTCTACAATTTTTTCTGGATTGTTAGGTTACACATCTGCAATGACAATTTTTCCTAGTTTATTAGAAAGCCAAACTGGACAAATAAGTTTAGGTGAAAATGCAAAAGAGTTAAAACCTTATTTTGAAATTGAATTTCCTCCGTTTTTTGACGTGATGCCTGCATTAGTATTTTCATTCCTTTTTGGAATTGGATTATCTAAACTTAAAAATTCAACTTTCGAGAAGTTCGCTGATGATTTTGAATCTATCATAACATTCTTAATTCAAACTGTTATCATTCCATTATTACCAATATTCATTTTCGGAATTTTCTTGAATATGACTTATTCTGGACAAGTAATGGTAATCTTAAATGTATTCTTAAAAATTATTGTCGTTATTTTCGTACTTCACGCAGTATTGCTTTTAATACAATTTATTGTAGCTGGTATTATTGCGAAAAAGAATCCAATCACTCTATTAAAAAATATGTTACCTGCTTATTTTACAGCTTTAGGAACACAATCTTCTGCCGCTACAATTCCTGTAACATTAGCACAAACTAAAAAAAATGGAGTTGATGATGATATTGCAAATTTTGCAATTCCTTTAAACGCAACAATTCATTTATCAGGATCTATGATAAAAATTGTAATGTGTTGTTTAGCTTTAATGTTAATCCAAGGAATGCCAATTGATTTTATGCAATTTTTAGGATTTATGTTGATGTTAGGTGTTGCTATGGTTGCTGCACCAGGTGTTCCTGGAGGCGCAATTATGGCTGCGATTGGAATTATTGCTTCAATGTTTGGATTCAGTCCAGAAAATCAAGCGTTAATGATTGCTTTATATATTGCAATGGATAGTTTTGGTACTGCAGGTAATGTTACTGGTGATGGTGCAATTGCTGTTGTCTTAAATCGATTTTTCGGAAAAAAATAAATATAATTTTATCCATATAAAAAAGGGTTCAGTATTTAAACTGGACCCTTTTTTCACATTAAAAAATTAGCTTGAGGGATGTTATATTTTATTGTGCACTAATTCCACCTCCTTGTTGAGTTTGGTTTTGTTGCACTTCTGCTCTTGTTTTTACTTTACCACCAAAATTGTAGTTAAATCCTAAATAGAATGTTTGCGATTCCCATTTGAAACGTGCTTCTCCATCAAAAGGATTATTCATATTAACTCTTGCACGCATTGTATTGAACACATCATTTACACGAGCAGATAAAGCTGCTTTTCCTTCCATAAACGTATAACGTAAACCAAGATTCATACTCCACATTTCTAACATTTCTCCTTGTAAGAATTTAGTACGACCTCTAAAGAATCCGAATTGTTGTAATGTCAAATTCTTTGTTAGGTTAAAATTATTGTTCATTCGTAAAGACAATACATTTGCTGTAATTTTTCCTACTGTAGAACTTCCTGTTGATGTTAAAGATTCTGTACTTACGTTTTGCATTTCAGACGATGTAAAATCTCCTGCCAAGAAAACACTCATCCATTTAGAAACTTTATAATTCACG
This sequence comes from Faecalibacter bovis, assembly GCF_017948305.1. NCBI lineage: Bacteria > Pseudomonadati > Bacteroidota > Flavobacteriia > Flavobacteriales > Weeksellaceae > Faecalibacter > Faecalibacter bovis. The sequence goes on along the minus strand of NZ_CP072842.1, from coordinate 1,336,721 downwards.
CTAGCTTCTACTCCGAAATTATCTACTTTGTCATAATTCATATTGTATTGGATAATTCTGTTGTCCATTTCTGGATCAATTTCAAAACCTTGTACAATATTATCTGTTACTCTACGGTAAAACACGTTACCAGAAATAGATCCTTTTTCTAATTGTTTTAAATATCCTAACTCAAAAGAATTTGTATATTCTGGATTAAGATCTGGATTTCCTTGACTCGTCATCATCGCAGTTGTAAACTGTGGAACAGGCGTTAATTGAAATAATCCTGGTCGGTCGATACGACGGCTATAGTTAAACGAAAGCTGAGATTTTTCTGTTAAATCGTATGTTAAGAATGCTGAAGGAAATAAATCTGTATAATCTTTCTTTATTGCTCCACTGCTAATTGGCGAAACCCAAGTTCCGTTATCTTGTACATTTTCTAAACGTAATCCTACTTGCGCTCCAAATTTGTTAAACTTATGTTTGTAGTTTGTATAAGCTGAATAAAATTTACGATCAAATTCGAAGCTTACATTTGGATTAATTAATGTACCGTTATTATCAATTTCTTGTGTAGAAGTTAATCCATTGTTTGTGTTTTCATTTCTAAATTGGATTCCAGCTTCTATCTTACCTCCGTCTATAATTTGATTTGTATAATCTAAATTAATACGTGTATTTTTTGTATTATTATCTCTATACTCTGTGTAAAATTGGTCTTCTGGATAAGTGTTGATATAATCTCTATTGTCTTTCGGTTTATTTTCAGAATAAAAAGCATCTAAAACAATATTGTGATCATCTTTCCCGAAGTCTTTTTTATAATTTAAACTATAATCTGAACCTAAATTTTTAGAATAAATTTCATTAATATTTTTTCTTGTCCCATCAGCATCTATCACATTTGTATTAATGTTACTATCCCATTTTCCGTCCCATTGGTTCGTATAAATTGTTAATGCATTTTTATCATTAATAAACCAGTCGAATCCTAATTTGTAAGATAAATTTTTACCTCTATTTAAGATTTGAAATTCTTGATCAAATTCTTGATCAAAATTTTTCATTATTCCGTTTTGAATTGCTGGACGATCTGAATAATTTAAATTTCCGAAAAAGTTAAAATCTCCAACATTAATATTTGAATTAATAGACGAGTTAAAACGAGATTTTCTTCCTTGTTCGTATCCAGTTGTTAAACCAACATTGTAACCTTTCTTTTGTCCTTTAACTAAAATAATATTAATAATTCCTGATTTTCCGTCTGCTTCATATTTCGCTGATGGATTTGTGATAATCTCAATTCGCTGAATTTGATTTGAAGGAATTTGTTTTAATAAATCCGCAGCCGATTGTGTCGAAGGTTTTCCGTCCACAAAAACACGAACATTTTCGTTACCGCGTAAACTTAAAGCTCCGGATTGTTGATCTACATTAACTGAAGGAATATTATTAAGAACTGAAGCTGCATCTGTACCAGCAGACACTAAATCATTTCCTACTTCAACCACACGCTTATCAATTTCATTACGATATTGTGAAGTTTCTTTACGGATAAATACACCTTTTAACTCTACCGTTTGATCAGCTTTATTTTCTAATAACTGAATTGTTCCCATATTAACAACACCATCTACAACTTCAATCAATTGTTCGTGTTGCGAGTAACCAAATTCTGTAATTACAACTTTATATTTACCATCAGCTACATCTTCAAAATTAAAGTTACCTTCTTCATCCGTCGTTAAATCTACGACATAAGAATTGTCTTCAGCTCTATTTAAAGTAACTGATACAAATGCTAACTTTTCTTGTTTAGCATTTACAATCTGTCCTTTTACAGGTTGAACTTCTTGGGCCATACTAAAGACGGAACAAAAAGCGATAAAAATTGAAAGCGTATATTTTCTCATCCGTGTAATTTTATATTATTATTAGTTGTTTAATTTTAAACAAGGTACTTTGTTTTACATAATAGATGTCTACTATTAACCTCATTTTACCTATTAGACGTACAAAAAATAAAAACGTTACAAAACCAATGAAAAAAAAATCATTTTTTTTTTCACTTCATATAAATACCTTAATTTTATAACATCTCGAATCTAAATGATAAAAATCTAAGTTGAATTCAATTGTAATTTTAGGTGCTGGAAATGTTGCTTTCCACCTTACTCGTGCTTTAATAGAAAACACTTTTAATGTTAGACAAATTTTCAATCGTACACTAGAACATGCGAAAGAAATTGGTGAAGCAAATCGTGTATCTTACACTGATAAAATTTCAGAAATAGAAAAAGCTGATTTATACATCATTGCTTGTGCTGATAGTGGTATTGAAGAATTTTCTCATTACATTCCATTTGATGATGTATTGGTTGTGCATACTTCTGGTTCGTCACCTATTTCGGTTTTGAAAGGTGATTATAGAAAAGGAGTTTTATACCCATTGCAAACATTTACAAAAGCTAAAAAATTACGTTACGATGAAATTCCGTTTTTTGTAGAAGCTGAAAATCCTGAAGACACGCAAGCTTTAAAAGAATTTGCTTTAAGAATTTCAAATGATGTGTACGAATTAGATTTCGCAAGTCGTATGGAAATACAAATGTGTGGGGTTTGGGCAAGTAATTTTGTGAATCACATGTATAAAATTGCAGGTGATTTTTGTGAGAAAAACAATGTACCATTTGACGTTTTACTTCCATTAATTTCTGAAACTGCAAACAAAGTGGAAGAAATGAATCCGCATGATGCGCAAACAGGACCAGCTCGTAGAGGCGATGATGTAATTGTGAATAGACATTTAGATTTATTAAAAAATGATTCACGATTATTACAAATTTATCAAATATTAACAGACTCGATTAAAAGAGAATACAAAGACTAATGATTAGTTACAAGGAGAAATTGAATAACATAAAAACTGTTATTCTTGATGTAGATGGAGTTTTAACAGACGGAAATTTAATCCTATTACCAACAGGTGAAATGGTTAGAACAATGAATACTAGAGATGGTTACGCTATACAACTGGCCATCAAAAAAGGTATTCGTATTGCGGTAATTTCAGGCGGAAGAGATCAAGCTGTAATAGATCGATTAAAATATTTAGGTTTAACTGATATTTATATGGGAGCTCACGATAAGGTTGATGCTTTCCAAGACTTAATTTTTTCTTATGGATTAGATCCTGATGAAATTGCCTACATGGGTGATGATTATCCAGATTTAGCTGTAATGGGATTAGCTGGTTTACCAACTTGCCCTAATGATGCATGTATGGATGTTCGTAAAGCGGCAGAATATATTTCTCCTGAAAACGGTGGAAAAGGTTGTGTTCGAGATTTATTGGAACAAATCCTAAAAGTACAAGGATTGTGGTATGACGAAGATGCACAATATATCCCTTCTGTATAATGTTGTTACAAGATAAATTAAAAGATAAGCAAATAATTTTAGCTTCTCAATCTCCACGTAGACGCGAATTATTGGCAGGATTAGGTTTAGAATTTTCAACATTATCTTTAGATATTGACGAATCTTTTAACCGTGAAATTTATAAAGCGAACGAAATAACAGAATATTTATCAGCCAAAAAAGCAAATGCATATTCAGATTTAAAAGCAAACGAAATAATTATAACATCTGATACAACCGTTTGGGCAAATAACGAATCGCTAGAAAAACCTGAAAATCGTGAAGATGCTTATAGAATGATAAAAAATTTAAGTAATAATACACATTCTGTTTACACTTCAGTTACGATAAAGTCAGTTGATAAAGAAGTTACTTTTACAGCTGAAACTAAGGTAACATTCGCTAACTTATCTGATGAAGAAATTTATTTTTACATCGATCAATTCAAACCTTTCGACAAAGCTGGTGCTTACGGAATACAGGAATGGATTGGTTACATCGGAGTGAAGAAAATTGAAGGTAGTTATTTTAATGTAATAGGTTTACCCGTACATCAATTATATAAGGAATTACAAAAATTTTAATCAAAAAGGCTTTCATTCTGAAAGCCTTTTTGATTACTTTTTAATTCTGTTTTCGCTTTTATTGACAAAAGTTAATAAGTTTGTAAAAAATCTATCATTATGAAAATAGGATTATACTTTGGTTCATTCAATCCAATCCATATTGGTCATTTAATTATTGCAAATCATTTCCAAAATTTTACCGATTTGGATCAAATTTGGTTTGTAATTTCTCCTCAAAATCCATTCAAGAAAAAAGCTTCTTTGGCAAATGAATTTGACCGATTAGATATGGTAGAAATTGCGATTAAAGATTATCCTAATTTACGTGCATCTGATATTGAATTTAGATTACCTAAACCTTCTTATACAATCGATACATTAATTCATTTAGAAGAAAAATATCCAAATAACCAGTTTTGTTTGATTATGGGATCTGATAATCTTGAAGGACTTCATAAATGGAAAAATAGCGAAATTATTATCGAAAAATATCCAATTTATGTCTACCCAAGACCTGGATATGTACAAGATGAAAATTTAGATAATATAGAAATTGTTGAAGCGCCACTAATGGAAATTTCATCAACATTTATTCGATCAGCAATTAAAGAAAATAAAAACATAAAACCGATGTTACCTAATGGAGTTTGGGAACATTTGGATAAAATTGGACTTTACAAATAAGCTATTAATGATTATAACTGCCAACTTACAGCATCTTGATGAACTTGCTTTGCTATTTGACATGTATCGACAATTTTATGATAAACCTTCAGATGTACCTGCAGCTAAAGAATTTTTAACTGAACGAATTCAGAATAAAGAATCGGTTATCTATTGTGCTGTGAATGATAAAAACAAAATTACTGGATTTATACAATTGTATCCTTTATTTTCATCAACTCGATTAAAACGTTTTTGGATTTTAAATGATCTATTTGTTTATAGCGAACACCGAGGAAATGGCTTTTCAAAAGCGTTAATAGAACAAGCAAAAGAACTTTGTAAACAAACAAATGCTTGTGGAATGCTTCTAGAAACAAGTAAAACCAATAATATCGGAAATAATTTATATCCTAGTTCAGGTTTTGCACTTCGTGATGATGCTAATTTTTATGAGTGGGAAATTAAATAAAACAAAAAAGAGCTTCAATAGAAGCTCTTTTTTGTTTTATAATTTAAATTTTAATCCTGCATTAAAAATAGAAATTCCAATTCCTAACTCTGCAAACACAGCTGTATTTTCACCGTATGAAAATCCCAAAGGATTTACTTGAAAAGCAAAAATCACATCCGAATGATTATCTCCATCATATTTAGAAGATAAAAAGCTAACTCCTATCATTGCATTGCCGTACATTTTAAACTTATTCTTTTGTAAATAACGATAATCGATTCCTGGAAGTAATGTAAAAGCTGAACTTTTCAACTCATTTCCATGAGGATTTATTGTGCCATTATAATTATAATAACCAGCTTGAATTCCTATTTTCGACCTTTCCGATATAGGAAATCTATAATCAACAAATACATAAGGAAAAATCATACTTGTATCAACTCCTCCTGCATGACCAGTAAAAATATTCTCCATCGCGGAAAGAATTTCAAAAGTAATGGCATCTCCTATTCCGATTTTTAGTTCGGAGGTTTCTTGCGCTTTTACGTTAAAATGACATAAGGTAGTAAAGAGAAAAGCAAATAATAGTTTTCTCATCTGTAATTATATTAGTAACACCAAGTTACAAAAAAAGGATCACCAAATAGTAATCCTTTTATATTTTATTGATAATTTCTTTTTAGTTGATATATAATATCTTCTAAACCGTTTAATTTTATTTCATACACTGTAGAAAGTAACTGACCTAATTTACCAGGCGGAAAACCACCTTTCGCTACAAACCACTCTAAATAAGAAATTGGTAAATCACACAATAAACGATCTTGGTATTTGCCAAAAGGCATTTTTGTAGTAACAATCTTTTTTAAAAATTCAGGTCGTAAACCTTCCATTATTTTTCAGTTTCGCCTTTGTATGTTAGCATTCCGTCTTGAAAAGTATGCACTTTTTTCAAGTTGTTTTCTAACATAATTGCTTCAGCAGATTTTGCTCTAACACCAGATCTACAATAGATGTAGTAATTTTTAGTAGAATCTAATTCAGATACTTTCTTACCGAAATTATCGTCTTTTACATTTAAATTAATTGCACCAGGTACATGTCCTTCAGCAAATTCTTCTGGCGTACGCACATCAATTAAAACATTGTTCGGATCTGTTAAATCTACAAGATCAACATTATTCAAAGAAGAAATTATTTGTTGAATTTCTTCTGTAGTTGTTACTTTTTCTACTTGATTAGTTTGACAAGATGTAAATAAAAATCCTCCAACTAAAGCGATTGATAAAACAATTTTATTTCCCATTGTATTGATTCATTGTATTATTTAAACCTGCAAAAACAAACGATAACGCTGCGTCTGCAGAATGATTTAATCTTTCATTCATTATTTCTAATTCTTCGGCTGACCATTCTCCAAGTACATAATCAACTTGTTGCCCTTTCATGAATTCGTTTCCAACTCCAAATCTTAGTCTTGGATAAGCCTGAGATTGTAATTTATTCTGAAGGTCTTTTAAACCATTATGACCACCATCGCTTCCTTTTGAACGCATACGAATAGAGCCAAAAGGTAAATTAAGATCATCCGTAATTACAAAAATATTTTCTATCGCAATATTTTCTTTCTTCATCCAATATTTTACTGCATCTCCACTCAAATTCATGTAGGTATTTGGCTTTAATAACGTAACAGGACGACCTTTAAATTTGAATTGACAAACTTCTCCAAAATTTGAAGGAGTAAACTTTGCTCCTACTTTATCAGCTATACGCTCAACAACTTTAAATCCAATATTATGACGAGTATTTTCGTATTTCACACCGATGTTACCCAATCCAATGATTAAATATTTCTGCATATAACAAAGGTACAATTTTTAAAATTCAGATAGAAAAATTAAAATGAATTAATTAATTTCAGTTATTTTGGTACAGCTTTTGGATAAAAAGGAATGAGTTAAAGCAAATGAAAAAGATATTTAGCATTTTAAGTTTGATGGTAGGATTAGCCGTTTTTGGTCAAAAAATTCCTACTGTTTCTAAAACAGAATTTACACAAAAAGCTTTACAAGATAAAGTTGTAAATACAGAAAGAAGTTCATTAACATTAGAAAACGTAATCAACCAATACAAGGGTAATATTGTAGTGCTTGATTTGTGGGCAACTTGGTGCGGCGATTGTATTACAGCTATTCCTAAATTAAAGGAATTGAAAGCTGCAAATCCTGATGTTAAATTTGTTTACCTATCGATGGATAAAACTGAAGAAGCTTGGAAAAAAGGAATTGAAAAATATCAGATAGAAGGCGATCATTATTACATGGGAAATAATTGGAAAAATGATTTTGCTACATCAATTGATTTGAATTGGATTCCACGTTATTTGGTTTTAGATCAAGAAGGTAATATTGCAAAATATTATTCAGTAAAAGCTGAGGATCCTGAAGTTCAGAATACCATTAATAAATTAAGATTAAAATAAAAAAGTTTATAAGTTTACTACCTAAAAGGTGATTGTTTTCTTTAGAAATTAAAGAGCAATCACCTTTTTATTTTGGTCTATTACATCTGATTTCCTTATATTTATAATAATGTTTATAAATATTTTGCCAAATTTATTATCAGCAATTTTTTATATCAAACTTTTGTCTATTATTGCAACAAATTAAAATCCGTTTATATTATATGAAAATATGCTTCGTAATGTATCCTTGGGACAAAGTAGAACCAGGAAAAGATACCACTATGCGTCTAATAAAAGAATGCGTTAATCGTGGTTTTGAAGTATCTTATTTAACAACAAAAGACATTTCTATCAGCAAAGGAAAAGTTGTAGGGAAATGCAATAAATTAATTTTTATTGAAACGGAAGATTGCGTTGAGTTTTATCACACGATGCAATTTGAAACAGCTGTAAAAGATTTAACCTCTTTTGATATGATATTTATGCGAAGTGATCCACCTGTTGATCCACTTTTATTAAATATGTTAGAGATGATCGAAGATCAAGTTTTCTTTGTTAATAAACCTTCTGGTTTACGCAAAGCAAATAATAAAATTTATGCCGCATCTTTTGATGATGGTAAAGAAACTATCGTTCCACAAACTTTAATTACTCGTGATGTAGATTTAATACGTCAATTTGTGGAAGAAAATAATTTTGAACGATTTATCATTAAACCGTTAGATGGTATGGGTGGTAAAGGTGTTGTTCTTTTTGATAAAAATACAATCGGAAACTTAAATTCGATCGCCGATTTCTTTATCAATCATGACGGTAAACCTCAACCAATTATTTGTCAAAATTATATTGAAGGTGCAGAAAAAGGTGACGTTCGTGCAATTGTAATTAATGGAATTCCTATTGGTGCAATTATGCGTGTACCTGCCGAAGGAGATCACAGATCAAACATTTCTGCTGGAGGTTCCGCTGTAAAACACGATTTAACTGATCACGAAATTAATTTATGTAGCCTAATGGGTGAAAAATTAGTTAAAGATGGAATTTACTTTACAGGAATCGATTTAATCAACGGTAAAATGGTTGAATTAAATGTTGTAAGCCCTGGAGGAATTGTACCTCACAATAATGTAAACGGAAATCAAGATTTACAAAAACAAATTATCTCTATGCTTTTAGAGAAGTACGAAGAATTCAAAAAATGAAAATTTTAACAATACAACAAATCATCAAAAATATCGAAAATGAAGTCGTTTTTGAAGCTTATGCTGAAGACGAATCATTCAAGATAAAAATTGATGAATATATCCCGTATGTCTGCGCTGCCATCCACGATGGTGGACAAATGCGAGATGATGTGTTAGAAAAATGTAGTTTATCTACCTACGAACGTTGGTATGAAGAAGATCCTCATACCGCTGAGTTTGTTGGTAATTTTCCAATATTAATTCAAGGTTGTGATTCTCGTTTCGAATATGATTTAAATCGTTCGCCAGACACTGCAATTTACGAAGATGCTTGGGGAAAAAATGTATGGGAAACTCCATTAAGTGAATCTCAAAAACAAAGAAGTTTAGCTAAACACCATGCATTTTACGAAGTTGTAGAGGCTTTAATTCAGAAATTAGAATCAAAATTCAAAAAATGTGTCGTTTACGATATCCATTCCTATAACTGGAAACGTTGGGATCGTCCTGTACCTGTTTTTAACATTGGTGCTGAGAAAATTGACCAAGAAAAATTTGGAAATTACGTCGAGGATTGGAGAAATGAATTAAGTTTAATTGAGCTTGGTGATATTCATAATTACACAGCTGTAAATGATGTTTTTTATGGTCGTGGATATTTGTTAGGTTTCATTACAGAGAAATTTAAAAACACATTGGTTTTAGCGACTGAAGTTTCTAAAATTTATTGTGATGAATTAACTGGAGAATCTTTCCCTGAAGTTATCAATCAAATAAAAGAAGGTTTTAAAACTGCAATTTTAAATCACGCTTTCGAATTCATTAAAAATGAAACTTCCTATAAAGTTTCTAAACAAGTAAATATTTTACACAATGAATTAGAATCTGATTTAATCAAAATCGATAAACAACTTTATAGTTTGGTTAAAGATTTTGAATTATTAAGCGTGATCAATCCGATAAATCTTGAGTTTGAGAAGAAGAAATTCTTAGCTTCAAATTATAAATACGAACCTCAGTTTAAATACAATCCTTTAAACATCAATCCGTTCGAGTTTAAGAGAAAATTATCGAGTATTAATGTTGAAAAAATCAACGATATCAGTATTCAAAACATGTATGTCGACACGATAAATGCATATTTTGATAAGGTTGATTTATTAGCAAATCTTGGTACAAATAAATTCTTATACAATTCGTTACGTTATTTTGGTGAACCTTCAAAAAAGGATGTAGATAATGCGAATTTCGTTCTTTATTGTCCTGAATTCCGTATGGAAAGAGAAGGAGAATTTAATGAGAATGAGGTTGTTGAATTATTTAAAAACGCAACACAAGATTACGGATTTGAGTTTGATATTGAAGTTTCTGATCACATTGCATCCAAAGCTTTAGTTATCAATTCGAAGAAAAAAGTAATTATTAAAAAAGGCGTAAAATTCGATAAACGATTTACAAAAGGTTTAATTGAGCACGAAATTGGGGTACATATGGTTACAACAATGAATGCTTTAGAACAACCGCTGAAAATATTTTCGATTGGTTTACCTGTAAATACTTTAACGCAAGAAGGATTAGCTATTTTATCTGAATATTATTCAGATTCTATTAATCATGATCGCTTACGCGAATTAGGATTACGCGTTTTAGCTGTTAATATGTTGACAAGTGGAAAATCATTCAACGAAACTTTTTTAACGTTATTAGAGCAATATAAAATGCAACCAGAAAATGCATTTTATTTAACAACTCGTGTTTATCGTGGAGGTGGTTTTACAAAAGACGCATTATACCTAAAAGGTTTAAAAACGATTTTAACTTATGTAGATGAAGGTAAACAATTAGATAATCTTCTAATTGGTAAAACTTCTGTTGAATACGTGGATACAATTAATGAGTTGGTTGATCGTAAGATGATTAATCCGCCAAAGTATTACACAAAAATATTTAAACAACATTTAGAAAAACCGGAAATCAACCCGATTTTACAATATATTTTTAATGGTCTAAAAGACTAAATGTATCAATTAAAAAAGCCCTTCAAATGAAGGGCTTTTTGGTTTATATTGAACAATTATATAAATTTGAATTAATACTATTATATGAAAGACAATAACTATTTAAGACTTAAAATTTATATTTTAATCGTATTAATTTCTATTACTTCAGGAGCATCCTTTAATAAATCTAAACCAGTATTTCACATTGAAAATCAAGTCTTTTATGAAAATACTTTTAATTATGCTTTATTTATTTTTTGTTTGACGATTGGCTTTTTAATCACGCTTATTTATGATTGTTACATATTATTGAAAGAAAAAAAATATCGAAAGTCAATTAAAGATTTATAAAGTATCTAATAAAATTTGGATATCGAAAACTTGTGCTTCATCAAAATTCATCATCGCATTGATTCTTTTAAACGAATAGTAGTTTTTCAAATCTCTTGTTTTAATGTTTTTTTCAACAATTTTACCTTCGCGCAACAAACTTTCACGCATTGTTCCTTGCAATAAACTTGTAGTTGGAGTGTGCCATTCGATTCCATTAAAAAATATTAAATTAGAATAAATTGCGTCTGTAATGTAGTTTGCACGAACCAAAACTAAATCATCACAACCTGTTTCTTTGATATATTCATCAAAAAACCATCGATCGGCGTATTTGTATTCATAAGTAATTTCGTTCCCAATTTCATGTAATTGAATTGTTTCAATTTCTTTGATTTCGTATGGAATAAATTCGATAGATTCAATTTCTTTTCCATAAATCACTCGAACTTTATATTTACCATTATCCAAATCATGAGGAATCTCGATTGCTTCAATAAGACTCATAAATGGCGCATCTGGAAAAACCACTGAACGCGTTTTCTCAAATCGTTCTTGGTGTAAATCGATGTTTCTTAATTCACGATTAAGACAACAAATACTTTCAATAAATTGGAACATATACTTTCTGAATCATTTCATTATACTCGCTTTCGCATTCACTTTTTGCGGTAATTCCGCCACCGCTTTTAAAAATTAATTGATTATTTTCTGATTCGATAAATCGAATCATTACAGCAGAATCTACATTTGATCCATCAAAAACTCCGAAAACACCGGTATAAAAATTACGGTTATAGTTTTCTGCCTCAAGTATTATTTCAACCGTTTTCTTTTTTGGTGCACCACAAATTGATCCAGCTGGAAGTAATTGATCGAAAATTGTTCCGATTTGTGATAAATAATCATCATTTAAATCGCCCTCAATTTCAGAACTTACTTGTAACAACGTTTTATCATTCGTAATTAATTCGTCAATAAAGCGATAATTTTTTACGGTAACATTATTTGAAATTAAACTTAAATCATTTCGAATTAAATCGACAATTGTTGCATGTTCTGCCGCTTCTTTTTCATCGTTTAAGATGATTTGTTTCGCATTAGGAATCGAAGCGTCTATCGTGCCTTTCATTGGATAAGACGAAATTTTTCCCTCTGTAATTTTGACAAAAATCTCTGGAGAAAAACAAACAAATTGATTTTTATAATTCAATTTATATTTTGCTTTTGTAAACTTATAGATTTCCTCTAACGATAAATTTGTAGTAATTGGTGTAGCACACGTTAAATTAGTTAAATAAGAATTCCCAAATTTTAAATGGTTATGTACTAATTTGAACTGTTTTTGATATTCTTCTAATGATATTGGATATTTATCAAATGAAAAATTTTTGTTTGCAAATTCCTGCTTTTCAGCATGCATTGAAAATTGAATATCCTCAGGTAAATTCACTAAAGGAATTACCTCACCATGTTCTTTCAAAAAATCAATCATAAAAAAAAAGGGAACTTTTTCGGCTCCCAATTCATTCATTTGTTCAAAAATCGAATGCGTTGTTAACATTCTATAAAAATATTATAATTCTTGTGATTGCCCAATAGAATCTATTTCATTATTTCCATCGTTTAATAACATATCTTTTATCATCAAATAACCCATAATACACCCAATTGGCATTGAGGCTAAAATTCCGATAAAACAAGCATAAACTCCAATTTGAGAAAAAATTGAAACCAATAAGACGAACAGTAATAAGTACCAAAAATTCTTTTTTGCAATAGCGATTGATGTTTTTATACTATCTATTGCTCCCATATTTCCGTGATAAATTAAATAAGGTGTTAGATAAAATACAACTGCTAATACAAATGTTATAATCATAAATAGTGGAAAAATTATAAACATGGATAATCCAAAAATTGGTGCAGCAATATTATTTTCTTCCATTAACATGCCGAATCCTCCAAGTATTATAAAATAAGGAATCATAATAGATAATCCGATGGCAATCATTATTAAAAAAAATGTAATAAAATTTGTCCATTTTTTAAACCCTACAAAAAAGTCATTGAATTCGAAATTTTCTCCTTTTTGAATTTTATCCACAACATTTCCGTAACCCATTTGCAATGGATACATTACTAAATACGGACCAACAATTGTAATTATAGATAGCACATATATAAGTCCAGATACAAAAGCGAACAATGAAAATTCTTGCCAATGTTTCCCATAGATAGAAAATGATTGGTTTAAATAATCTCCTATTTTAATATCTACCTTTTCGGATTTAGCTTTTTCTAGTTTAAATTGATCAATTGTTCTTATCATCGTTTTTTATAAATAATTGGTTTTAAAAAATGTAAATTTGCATTATTAGTTGCATAAAAAATATAATTGTTACAAAAATGAATCCATCAGAATTATTAGATCTTATCCAATCAAGAAGATCAGTATTTCCTCCTCAATATAATCAAGAAGAAATTACGAAAGAAGAATTAAATCAAATCTTTGAAGCTGCAAATTGGGCACCATCTCATAAAAAAACAGAACCTTGGCGTTTTGTTGTTTTAGAAGGACCAGCAAAAGATCGTTTTCGTGAATATGTAAAACGTATTTATGTGCAAGGAACGCCGCCAGAAGATTTAAGCGATCGTAAAATCAATGCCTTAATTGAGAAATGTGATAAATCAAACAAAATCGTTTTAATCAATTTTGTAAATGATTATAAAAATCCTGAGTGGGAAGAATTGGCAGCTACTGCTATGGCTGTACAAAATATGTGGTTAATGGCTGCTGCTTTAAAAATTGGAGCATATTGGTCATCTCCATTAAATGTAATTGCAAACGTTGACGAATTTACGACGATGGAAGAAGGTGAAAAATGTGTTGGTGTTTTCTATATGGGAAAATATGATGTTGAATTACCTGCTGCTGTTCGTAAACCTGTCGAAGAAAAAGTACGATTCTTAGAATACTAAAAAAAATATACTTCAGGTAAATTTAAAAATAAAGAAAAGTCAAACCAATTGGTTTGACTTTTTTATTTTAAAATGGAATATTCTTTTTTAAACTTAATATATATCCCAAATGTATCGCTTCATGTATGTTGTTATACATTATTGCATCTTCAACACAAGTTAATTCAACTCCCATCGAAGTTTGATACGTTCGGTATCTCGCTAATTTTTCACCTTGATAATCTTTGAACAATTGCATTGGTGTACTTTCTAAAAGTTCCATCAATTCATTCACATCTTGTTCTGTAGCCGCACTATTCCCAAATGTTCCTTTTTTGTAAGTACGTATAAAATCCATGTCGACTAACATTTTATTTTCTGAAAGGTAATAATGAATTAGTTGTTGGGTAGCTAAAACATGTGCAGCGTTCCAGAAAATATTATTTTTATAACCAACTGGGATATACAATAACTGCTCTAAAGTATGCTGAGAGAGTTCGTCTATTATCTCTCTTCTTATTTTATTAAGATAAATAATATGCTCTTCCATAGTCTGATTTAAAGGTTAAATATACTATAAATTAGTTCTATTTATCAAAAAATAAGTCAAAACGATTAAAATCACAAGGATAGATTTCGATAAGTAATAGTTTGTTAGTAATTTTGCATGATTTAATATAACAAAAATGGCTTATACAAGAGATCAGATCTATCAAGTCTTAGAAGAATTAGGAATTCGTAACTGGATGCGTAATGCACAAGTTATGGGAAATGACATCCATTTAGATATCGTTTCTCCGTCTCCTGCTATGCATGAAAGAAAGCGTTTAGAAGTCGCTTTAAAGAATGCCTTCAAAGAAAACTTGCCAGAAGCAAATTTAAAATTAAACATTACGGTAGAAGCTGAACCAAAAGCGCAAGAAATTAAAGGTTCAGATTTACCAGGTGTAAAAAATATTATCGCGGTAGCATCAGGAAAAGGTGGTGTAGGAAAATCTACAGTATCATCAAACTTAGCAATCAGTTTATCTAAAATGGGATTCAAGGTTGGTTTATTAGATGCAGATATCTACGGACCTTCTATGCCAATTATGTTTGATTGTGAAGATGGTCGACCATATTCTGTTGAAGTAAACGGAAAAACAAAAATCAAACCTGTAGAATCTTACGGTATTAAAATATTATCTATCGGTTTCTTCGCAGATACTGACCAAGCTATTGTATGGCGTGGACCAATGGCTGCAAAAGCATTAAACCAAATGATTCGTGATGCACATTGGGGAGATTTAGATTTCTTAGTAATCGACTTACCTCCAGGAACTGGTGACATCCATTTATCTATCGTTCAACAAGTTCCAATTACGGGTGCAGTTGTAGTTTCTACTCCGCAAAACATTGCTTTAGCAGATGCGAAGAAAGGGGTTGGAATGTTCCAAATGGAAGCGATTAACGTTCCTGTATTAGGAATTGTAGAAAATATGGCTTATTTTACACCTGAAGAATTACCAAATAATAAATATTACATCTTTGGTCAAAACGGTGCTAAAAACTTAGCTGATCAAATTGGAGTTCCTTTCTTAGGTGAAATTCCAATTGTTCAATCTATTCGTGAAGCTGCTGACGTTGGACGTCCTGCTGCATTACAAGAAGATACTGTTGTGTCTGAAGTTTACATGAATATTGCTAGAAATGCTGTTGCTAGTTTAGTAGAACGTAACAATACATTACCTCCAACAGAGGCTGTGCGTATTACAACTATGGCAGGATGTTCGTCTAACAACAATAAATAAGAAATGACTGCAGAAGAAAAATATATAGAAGTTGAAAAAGCGTTAACAGAAATTCGCCCATTTTTAAATCAAGATGGTGGGGATATCGAGTTAGTATCAGTAGAAGATAATATCGTTAAGGTACGTCTTTCTGGTGCTTGTGTCGCTTGTTCAGTAAACCAGATGACTTTAAAATCTGGTGTTGAAATGACTATTAAAAAGTATGTCCCAGAAATTGTTCAAGTTATTAATGTTTCGTCTTTAGAAACTTCAACTGATGCAGACAACATTGAAAGTTTAGACCCTAGTGATATAGTTGAAAGATAATTATTTTTCAAAATAAAATTATAAAAAACTCGTTTTCAAGTCAAAAGTATTTGATTTTGGAAACGAGTTTTATTTTTGGCAATACTTTTGAATATTATTGAAAACAACAAAATATAAAAGATGAAAAAATACTTTTCTTTATTACTTGCAATTTTATTTTCATTTTCATTTGCCAATGCACAAAATTTTAAAACTGGCGAATTTTTAAAATTTAGAATTCATTATACAGGCTTAAATGCTGGATTCGCTACTTTAGAAGTAAAGGATGCAAATTATAACGGAAGCAATCATTTCCACATTGTAGGAAAAGGAAGTTCGAGTGGAGCTGTAAGAGCTTTTTATAAAGTTGAAGATAATTACGAATCTTACATCAATAAATCAAACATGAAACCTTCAAAATTTATTCGTGATATATATGAAGGTGGATATACAAGAGATCAAATATATTATTTTGATCATGCTCGTAAACAAGTAAAAGTTGACGATCGTAAACATAAGAAAGTAACATACGAAACTATTCCTACAGATGCGCAAGATTTATTATCTGCATTTTATAATATGCGAAATGTAGATCATGCCAAATTAAAAACTGGTGATTATATCAACGAAAATATTTTCTTAGGCGATGAAACTTATAAATTCCGCTTAAAAGTTTTAGGCCGTGAAGTAAAGAAGACTAAATTCGGAAAAGTTAATACAATCAAAATTAGACCTTATGTACAATCAGGTCGTGTATTTAAAGAGTCAGAATCAGTTACTATGTGGGTTACAGACGATGACAACTTGGTTCCTGTACACATTAAAGCTTCTTTGGTTGTAGGTTCTTTAAATGCTGAATTATACGATTACAAGAATTTAAAACATCCAATAAAATTTACAAAATAAACAAGTAAGCCACTCAAAAATGAGTGGCTTTTTATATTCTATTCTTCTGGTTCTAAATAATTCAGAAATATTTCTGCCGGAATTTCTATTGCTCCCAAAGAAGCTAAATGTTCAGTATAAACTTGGCAATCTATTAACTCATATTTTTTATGATACTTCGCAACAAACTGTATAAAACCTGCTTTTGAAGCATTACTCACTTTTGCAAACATACTTTCGCCACAAAAAATATGTCCCATATCTAACCCATAAAAACCACCAACTAATTGTTCATTTTCCCAAACTTCTATACTTTTTGCAATTCCCATTTCATGTAATTTGCAATAAGCTTCAATCATATCATTCGTAATCCACGTTCCATCCTGATCTTTTCTTGGCGCTTGTGAACAATTCATAATTACTTCACGAAAAGCTTTATTTTCTGTAAAAGTAAATTGCTTGGTTCTAAAAACTTTTTTCATGGATTTAGAAACATATAAATTTTCTGGAAATAAAACGAAGCGCTCTGGCGGAAACCACCACAAAATAGGATCGTCCTCATTAAACCATGGGAAAATTCCTTTCTTATACGCCAAAATAATGCGTTCTGGAGACAGATCGCCACCAATGGCTATAATTCCTTCACCTGAAGCTTCAGAATAGTCTGGAAATGTTAAATCTTGACCTAAAAAATACATCACTTAAAATTAAAAAACGTATTCTAAATTTAGAATACGTTTTAAATTATATTTCTTGAAAATTTACAAATTAGAATGGTAAATCGTCATCATCAGAAGAACCAAAAGTATCAACTGGAGGAGCTGGAGCGAAATTATCATAACCACCTTGTGCTGGTGCACCCATTGATTGTGCTAAATTTTCGATTCTCCATCCTTGAATTGTGTTGAAGTATTTAGCTACACCTTCTGGATTGATCCACTCACGTCCACGAATATTGATAGAAACTTTCACTTCATCACCAGGATTATAAGTGTTTAATAAGTCTGTTTTATCTTGTGTAAACTCAATTAAAATATCTTGTGGGTATTGTTCTTGCGTTGTTACAACAAATTCTCTCTTCTTGAAACTTGCGGTAATATTTTGAGTTTCAAACACTTTTTTGATTTTCCCTGTAATTTCCATTTTTATAAAAGCTTTGCTGCAAATTTAATTTTTAAAAAAAGATTAAAAAAATTTATTTGTAAATTTTGTTAAATAGAAATCTTGTGTATATTTGCAGTCCAAATCAATGAGATTTGCCTGCGGGCGTGGTGGAATTGGTAGACACGCTAGACTTAGGATCTAGTGCCGCAAGGTGTGGGAGTTCGAGTCTCCCCGCCCGTACAACTTCAAAAGGTAACTGAAATTCAGTTACCTTTTTTATTTAATGTATTTTCTATCCTTTTATCAGGTATAAACCACTATATAGCTATTAACAAATAAACAAAAGTTCAATCTCTGGTATTATAAAAGAAATTCCTATCCCTATTAAATATCCAAAATAAGAAATATATTCTTTACGCTTATTTTTAAAGGATTCACCAACCAAAGATTCTTTCCCTTCGTGTTTCATTGCTACGTATTCCAAAATCATAAACGAAATACAACACATTAATAATATAAATCCATAGATAGCAACAGGATAATTTGCATGAATATGTTCGTTAACCCAAGCTGTAGTAACAGGTAAAAGAGATAACCAAAACAGTAAATGCAGATTACACCATAAAATTTTCCCATTAATCTTTTCAATTACATTGAATAAGTGATGGTGGTTATTCCAATAAATTCCAACATAAATAAAGCTTAATATATAATTCGTTAAAGTTGGTAACTGAGGTTTTAAACTTAATAAATCTTCACCTAAGGGAATTTTTAATTCTAAAACCATAATGGTTAAAATCACAGCCATTACACCATCGCTAAATGCTTCTAATCTGCCTGTTTTCATAATCTATTATTTTGCTAGAAGTTAGCTAAATTCTAGCAAAATACTTATAGCTATTTTTTGTATTTTCCAATAGTCATGAAATAACTAAAAATGTATAATATGAGTTAGAACTTAAGTCTTCCGTTCAAACAATTTAAAATAATTGACCTACTTACAAGTGGTTACTTTTTTTTTATTTTCTATAAACAGATTAATTCAGACAAAAAAAAGCAATTCTAAAAATAGAATTGCTTTCATTTATTTCTAAAAAATATTCTCTTAGTTTTTTGGCTTGCGATTAAAAACATATAAAATGTAGATAAAAGCAATAACAATCATGATTAAAAATAAGATCAATAACGGCATAATTCTTCCTGTTTAATATTCAGCAATATTAATCAAATCTATTCACATTCTTTTAATTGTAAATTTGAAAATTATCTTAAATTCCCTTGACCTATGTGTTTTCATCAAAAAATAGATAAAAAACCTGAGCAAATTGAAAAGAAATTTAATGCTCAATTTAAATTCTTTCAGGATTATAAACCACAAAAAACTATTAATGGATTTGATTTCCCTTCAACTCCTGTAATTAAAAACACCGATAAGTTTACGATAGAAATGCTTCAATGGGGTTTAATTCCAAATTGGGCAACAGCAGATTGGAATAGAGCTTTTACGCTAAATGCACGCGTTGAAACTTTATCTGAGAAGCCTGCTTTCAGGAACATTACCCAAAATAGATGCTTAGTCATCACAAATGGATTTTATGAATGGCAGCATAATGGAAAAATAAAAACGAAATATGAAATTGGATTTGAAGATGAATTATTTGCTTTTGCTGGTATTTATGACGAGTTTGAAGGTAAAGAATCATATAGCATCGTAACGACGGAAGCTGAAGGAATTATGAGAGAAATTCATAACACAAAACTTAGGATGCCTATTGCTCTGAAAACGGAAGAAGATATGGAAAGTTGGTTAACTGGAGAAAGTGCGAAAATCAGATCAGATTTTTCAGCCATCAATTTAGATCCAATTCAGTTAAATTTATTTTAAACCCTAATTAACAATTAGTTATGTTTTGTTTAATAAATTTTATCGTTTAATTTATCTAAATTTATTAAAAATAATAGGTTAAACATTTTTGAAAATAAATTCGCGCAAAAAAATAAGTGAAAAAGAAATTGCAGTTGAGAGGTAAAATGAGGAGGAATTTTGATCCAATCTCTTTTTCATAAATTTAAAAGGTCCAAGTAAAACTTGGACCTTTTTTTATAGATTTTTTCTAAATGTTTTGCGTTGTTTATGCGTCACTGGATTAAAAGCTTTCCAAAGTTGTTGAGCTTTGGTATTCTCTTTTAAAATTGGATTAGTTTCGATAGTTTTAATTCCATGCTTTTGGTATTTTTCGTGTAATTGCTGAAAAATTAACGCATTAATTCCTTTACTTTGATATTCTGGATCAATACCAATTAAATAAAATTCAGCATGTGTACTATTTTTCATCACACGCATTAAATGCCACCATCCAAATGGTAATAAACTTCCTTTAGCCTTCTGAAAACCTTCTGAAAAAGATGGCATCGTAATCGCAAAAGCAATCATTTTACCTTCAGCATCTTTTACACATGATATAAAATCAGGGTGGATAAATTTTATATATTTTTGTTTATAATGTTCAATCTGAAACTT
Organism: Faecalibacter bovis; assembly: GCF_017948305.1. NCBI lineage: Bacteria > Pseudomonadati > Bacteroidota > Flavobacteriia > Flavobacteriales > Weeksellaceae > Faecalibacter > Faecalibacter bovis. The sequence continues at coordinate 1,316,106 of NZ_CP072842.1, read as the reverse complement.
TTCAATCGGGACAAAACTTTGTAAATCTGAATATGTTTTGTTTAACAAAGCAAACATTTCATCAACATGAGGCAACAATTCTGCAGTTGATTTAAAATTATAATTTGATACATTATAACGCTTTGCTACAAGATCTGCCAAACGTTTCGATTTGTCAATATCTATATCAGAAAAGCTAAATTTATACTCAACCCATTCTGCTTCTGGAACAAAACCTAATTCTTGGACATGATTATAATAATATTCATAATTATAAATCCCAATCATCGTTGCTTTATAATCGAAACCTTCGGTTAACATTCCGGCTTTATCCATATTAGAAAATCCCATTGGACCTTCCATATATTCTAAATTATGTTTTCGACCTAAATTTTCTACTTCTTTAAGAAGAGCTTTTAAAATCTCAATATCATTGTCATAATCCAACCAACCGAATCTTACCTTAGATTTTTTTAAATCTCGAACTTCTGTCCAGTTTACGATAGCCACAATGCGACCAACAGGTTTATTGTCTTTAAATGCTAAAAGAAATTTTGCTTCTACCGTTTTAAAAATATCATTTGTAGGATGAAAACTTTGTAATTCGTTTTTCTTAATTGGTGGAACCCAAAAAGGATTATTCTTATATATTTGAAAAGGTAAATCGACAAATATTTTCCAATCTTTTGAAGATTTTACTTCTCTTACTTCAATCATCTTATTAACTATTTATAATAATTGCGTATGAAGTTAATGAAAATAATTAAAGTACAATTTTCTCTACGATAGATTTATTGTTTTGATTTTTGCCGTAAATCAAAATATAATCAGCTTTTACGTTGATTCCATTTGACTTAGATTGAAGTTGTATAAAAATATGATCAATTTTTATTTTTTGTTTCCCGATTGTGACTTCTACCCAATGCTTATCTCCAACAGATTTAAGATTTAGAATAATTTTCTTAGTTGCTGCTAAATAAAATTGCGATTTTGATGCATTCGTATAATTTACGCCGTAAGCAAATTTTCTTTGCACTGATGTTAATTCTTCCTTTTGTCCGTTATCTTCATAATTAATTCGAAATGCATTTATTGGAGCCGATTTACTTCCATTCCATTCATAAATAAACGTATTGTGATTGGAACTGTGTTGGATATAAAATAATAAATTCTCTGTTATTGTCGGTTTTGGATAACCTTCTTGAGCATTTAAAAATTGAAACGAAAAAAATAAAAGCAATAAAAATTTATACATTAAGATGAAGTCCGTTTGATTATATTAATATTATCGATGTTTTAATTTAGCGCTTATCCACTCAAATCCGATTGGTAATAAAGAAAAAATGATGATCACAAAAACCATAATTTCGAAGTTATCTTTCACTATTGGAATATTTCCTAAAAAATATCCTGCTAAAGTTAAACCGATAACCCATAACAACCCTCCGAATATATTAAACCTTATAAAAGTGGCATAATGCATCTTTGAAATTCCAGCAACAAAAGGAGCTAAAGTGCGTACAATAGGAACAAATCGGGCTATTACAATCGTTTTAGCACCATATTTATTAAAGAAACTTTCAGTCTTAGAGATGTCTTGATCTTTAATAATTCTCTTACCAAAAATTTCTTGCCGAATTAATTTTAAACCTAAAATTTTACCTATTGAATAATTGGTAGTATCACCCAAAACTGCTGCGATAAATAATAAAATTAAAACCAAATAAATATTAACATGATCAGGAAATGACGCAGCTAACATACCCGTTGCGAATAATAAAGAATCTCCGGGTAAAAATGGCATGACAACAACACCGGTTTCTATAAAAATTAAGCAAAATAAAATTACATAAAACCAATTTTGATAATTGATTAAAAAATACTCTAAATAAGTATCGATATGAAGGATATAATCTAAAAATTCCATTATTAAAGGTATAAAAAAACTCGGTTCATATTTTGAACCGAGTTTGTATATTAAGCTTCCTTTTTTGTGAATTTATCCTTAAAAACCTCATAGAATAAAGGAAATAAGGAAATAACAATAATTGCTAAAACTACTTTAGAGAAATTTTCTTGTACCCATTGTACGCTACCTAAGAAATATCCCGCAAGCGTTAAACTTACAATCCATATAATTCCACCAACTACATTATAAGTTAAAAATGTTTTATAAGACATTTTACCAATACCTGCTACGAATGGAGCTAAAGTTCTTACGATTGGAACAAAACGAGCGATAACGATTGTTTTTGCACCGTATTTCTCGTAGAATTCGTGTGTTTTATCTAAATGTTCTGGTAAAACAAATTGTTTCCCGAAGATTTTAATTTGAACAGCTTTGTAACCAATACTTCGGCCTATGCTGTAATTTAATGTATCACCAAGAATCGCTGCAATAATTAACAGCCCCATAATAATCCAAACATTCAAATCATTATCTGGTAACGCTGCAACCATACCAGCTGCAAATAATAAAGAATCACCAGGTAAAAAAGGCATTACAACAACACCAGTTTCTACAAAAATAATTAGGAATAATATAGCGTAAAGCCATAATCCGTAGTCGTTCGCAAATTGATTCAAATGTTGATCAATGTGCATTACAAAATCAAATAAGTTTAATAAAATTTCCATTATATGTTTTAAAGTTCGATAGGACTAAAAGCATCTTCGATGTGATTAATCAACCAAATGTTATCTTTCTTTTCGAGTGCTAAAATATCAAATCTTACATCAGCATTCACATTATTTATAGATATAAATTGATGCGCTGCCGAAATTATTAATTTTTTCTTTTTTTGATTCACAGATTCTTCGGGTAAGAGTAAAGGATTATATTTTCTGGCTTTAACTTCTACTACTATTAGCGTTTGATTCTTTTGAATAATTAAATCAATTTCTGCTTTTTGATAGATGTAATTTCGAACCAAAATTTCATATCCATTTTTCTCGAAATAATCTGCTGCAAAATTTTCAGCTTCTCTTCCAAAATCAAAAGACTTACTCATTTTGCTGTGATTCTTAAATTACTTCGTCCCGAATAAACGATCACCTGCATCTCCTAAACCAGGAACGATGTATCCGTTTTCGTTTAACTTTTCATCCATTGCTGCTAAATAAATCGGAACATCAGGATAGATACCTTGTACAGCCTCTACACCTTCTGGACATCCAACTAAACAAGCTAAACGTACAGATTTTGCTCCTTTTTCTTTTAAAATCTCAATGGCTTTAATAGCAGAACCACCTGTTGCTAACATAGGATCAACTAAAATCACATCACGAGATTCTAAATCAGTAGGGAGCTTACATAAATATTCAACAGGTTGTAATGTATCATGATCACGATATAAACCAATATGACCAATTTTTGCAGTCGGAATTAAGATATGAATACCTTTCACCATTCCTAAACCAGCACGTAAAATCGGAACGATTGCCATATCATTTCCTTTGATTTTATATCCAATTGCTTTAGTAATTGGTGTTTCAACTTCTATTTCCTCCACTTCCAAATCGCGTGTAATTTCGTAACACATTAATCCAGAAATTTCGTCTACTAATTCACCAAATTCTTTAGTTGTTGTGTTTTTATCACGCATTTGTGTGATTTTCGCCTTAACTAAAGGATGGTTAATTATGTGTAAATTATCTTGTTTCATTCTCTTAATAATTGAATTGCAAATTTACTGAATTTGTATCAACTTTTAAATGAACTTTTTCACCCATTTTCAAAGCTAAATTATGTCCTGTATGACCGGCTGGAAATCCGAAAGCAATAGGAATTTGATAATCTTTTACAATTTCTCTAATAACTTCATATGTTTTAGGATCATAGGGATGATTGTAATTTTCTTCATTTTCGTCCTCCGTATCCATATGTGTAAAACTACCTAAGATTAATCCTGAAATCTGATCAAAAATTCCATTTCGTTTCAAATTCATCAACATTCTATCCACTGCATACCAATTCTCGAACCAATCTTCTAAAAATAGAATTTTATTTTTCGGTTGTAAAGCAGACTGACTTCCTAACAAAGAATAAACTATTGATAAATTACCACCAACTAATTCGCCCTCAACTTCTCCACATTTATTATATTGGTTTGTGTTTGATATTGTATAATTAATATTTTCACCTGTTAAAGCACGAAATAAGCTTGGATACGAATCTGAGTGATACTCGACATCAACTAGTTTTTTTGCCGTAACGCCATGTATCGTTTGATAACCTAAAGAATTAATATGATTATGAAAAACTGTAATATCAGAATAACCTATAATCCATTTTGGATTTGTTTTAAAATATTCAAAGTCTAATCGGTCAATAATCTTTACGGAACCATAACCACCGCGAGCACACCAAATCGCTTTGATTTCGGGATTATCTAAAGCCCATTGAAAATCTTCAGCTCGTTGTTCATCAGTTCCAGCAAATGCATAGCCTAAATTATATGATTGGTAAATATTCTTTCCCAATACAGCTTCAAAACCCCAAGCATGTATTAGAGCTATAGCCTCGTCTAACTCGCCTTCTAACATGCGTTTTGCAGGTGCAACCAATGCAATTTTATCTCCTTTTTGTAAATAAGAAGGTTGTATCATTTAAAAATAATTTGAGTAAAGTTAATCACAAATAAATGATGAACATAAAATGATTTTCCTTTTATAAGATGATTTAATCACTTATTAGATGCATCAATTAAAAATCGTAATTCATTTTACCATTCTCAAAATAATTTAGGAATCACGATTGTTTTACTTCTTGTATTTTTCATTTAATTCAAATATTGATTAAAATAAAAAGGGCGAACTGTAATAGTTCGCCCTTAATGTATATTAAGAATTGATTTTTCTTATTAGAAGCTGTAAGTTACACCTGCAGTCCAAGTTCTACCAACTCCGTATCCGTAACCATTTCTATCGATTTTAGAAATGTATTGAGTATCAAATAAGTTTCTTACGTTACCTCTGAATTTAATCTTTTGAGATCCAATTTTAAAGTTATAAGAAATACCTGTGTTAGCTCTTACGAATGGGCTAATTTTTTCTGCTTGGTAAACTTTACCTTGCTCAGCCGCTGCAACTACGTCAGTAGGATCAACTTGTCCGTAGATAGCTCCATTGTACATGAAATCTACATCCCAGTATAAGTTTCTTGTGAAGTTAACTTTAGTTCCTAATCCGAAAGTTACTTGAGCAGCTTCTCCGATGTAAGATCCAGTTAAATCAACATTACCTTCCTCGAACATTGTGTTTTCGTCTGTGTACATAGACTCGTATGGTGTAGAACCATCGTATTTCCAATCACCTACAGATAAGAAACCGTACATTCCGAAAGCTTTAGAGATTTTAGCATCAAAATCAACCTCTACTCCTTTGTGAACTTGAGTTACATCAGTGTAAGAAGTATAGATAGGTCTTTCAACTTCGATTCCTTCGCTGTTTAATCCTGTTACAGAACCAGAAACACCTAAGAATCTGTTACCCCAAGTTGTGTGGTAAGCATTTACGTTAACTCTTAAGTTACGAGTTTCGTATTTGTAACCAACTTCAAAACCTGTAATTTCTTCGTTTTCAACCTCTGGTGTACGTAAAGCAACTGAGTTATATTCGAAAACGTTATCTAAGAATGGTTGACGAGAGTATTGTCCTGCATTAGCGAAAATTGTGTTTTCGTCATTAATTTGGAAAGCAGCACCTCCTTTAACATTCCATCCTGTTTTATTTACTTTCTCAGATGCAGCTTCTACACCACCGTAATTCCAAGTATCGAATTTTTGGTAGAATTGATTAGAAACAGCTCCTTGAGCGAAAACAGATAATCTTCCTGTAGAGTACTCAACTTGTCCAAAAACACCTTGGTAGTTTAAGTCCTCACGGTAATCTCTGTTTGTTCTTTGACTTTTATCTGCTGAATTGAATAATGCAGACCATGGGTTAGTACTGAAAGTTTCAGTTACGTTAACCATTGCACCGTCAGAGTTTCTTCTTTGATTCCAAGAAGATAATCCCATTAAGTCAGTCATTTGTTGGAAGTGGTATCCTTTGTACATACGGATATCAGCTCCTAAGTTAAATTGCCAACCAGTTTTAGTATCGTAGTTGAAGTTTGTTACACCTCCGTACCAGAAGTGGTTGTTTACAGATGATCTGATAGCAGAAGAATTTCCTGAACCACCAATTCCGTCAGCGATAGCTGCGTTATCTGCATATAATTTATCGAAATCTACTTCACCAAAAGATGTTAAGTTAGATGAAGACGTTGCACGTCCAACACCTGAAGTTCCACCTCCTGTACCTGTAGAAGCGTATAATACTGTAGATAAAGACGCGTTCTCATTGATCGACCAATCCCAGTTTAAGTTAGCTACTGGTTTGTGGTAGTAGTTAGTTCTTAAGTTTTTCCCCTCACCGTTTAAGTAACCGTAAGTTGAGTTATATTTTCTTCCTGCGTGCTCACCTCTAGCCCATTGAGACTCACTCTTTGTTGAGTAGTTTTGTCCGTGCTCTTGTGGTGCACCAAAAATCATGAAGTTAATTTGGTGACGATCGTTTGGTTTATATCCAACAGAAACGAAGTAAGATTGTCCTGATCCATTTGTACCTTTAGCATAACTTCTGTGTGCTTGCCAGTGGTTGAATAAAATAGACGCTCCCCATTTCCCTTTCATACCTGTATTGTAAGCAACTGTAGCTGACATATAGCTATCATTACCTACATTGTATCTTACATAACCACCTTGTTGTTTTTCAGTAGCTCTAGTAACCATATTAACAGTTCCACCAACAGATGAAATAGCTAATTTAGAAGATCCTAAACCACGTTGAACCTGAACTGCGTTAGCAATTTCAGCTACAGAAGACCAGTTAGACCAGTATAAGTTACCATCTTCCATACCATTGATTGGTTGTCCGTTTAATAAGTAAGCTGTATTTTGGCTGCTGAATCCACGTAAGAACATTTTAGAATCACCAAATCCTGATGATTGATCCGCTACGTAAACAGAAGGAGTTGTTGTGAAGATTTCTGGAAAATCAACATTTCCAGATGCTTTATCTTGAATAGTTTCTTTAGTAATTGTAGAAACCGCTACTGGAGTTTTACGATCTTCTACTAAATCGATTACTCCTTTACCAACGATTAATGTTTCTGTTAAAGTAACATTTTCTTCGTTATTAATTGATGTAGAATCAATTGGCTCAGTAACCTGACCAAAAGACATTGTTGCTGCTAAAGCAAAAGCTCCTACGAATAAAAGCTTAGTTGAGTTTAACCTCATCTCTTGAAATAGTTTTAAAAGTTTACATTGCAAATTTCTTAATTAATGATTATTAAATCCTCATTTTAAGGTTAAAAAATTGTAATGTTTAAAATGATATTTCACATATTTTCTTGATTATTAAAAAAATACGCTTTTTATTATCAATATCATAATTAATACTTCTAAATTAAAGATATAAAATAAGGATTTAACAACAAAATTGCTATTCTATTAACCTATTAAAATGGTGGAGTTTAATAATTTTAGAGGTTTATATGATGAATTATCACATTTTTTATAAATGTAATGAAGAAAATTCTGGATAAATTTTCTTATTTAGAATTAGTCTAAGCGAAAAACCTAAAAAAATATACTGTTAACAAAATCTTAGAATAGAAATACATTTTCTATATAGTAATTAAATTATGAATACTTTATAAGATTCAAAATATGCCTATTCAGAAAACAATTTCTAAACTAAAATTATATTAATCTCTAAAACTTGAGCTGATGTAAACTAAAATATAAACGGAGCAGAGAGCTCCAGAACTATTCAATGAATTATAAATTTAGCTTCTTTTTTGAAATAAACAAATCTTAAACTTAAATTTTATGATTTAATTTTCGATTTAATCTCTTACAATCCACTTGTAGTAAGGTGAATTTACAAAATCCTTAAGTGATGTGTACTTTCTTAACTGTTTAATTCTCTTTCTTTTGACTTCAGAAACAATGAAAAATGTATTGAATTCTGCTTGATGAAAAATATTTTTACTTTGTAATATTATTTTAACATCTTGAAAATCAGATTGAGCTAAAGTAACTAATTCATCCTTTTCCTGAATCAGATTTTTATAAGGTAATGTATTCTTTATTTCTTGTATAGAGTTGTATTTCCCTAAATAAAATGGTTTAATTCCACCTACTTCATAAATCTTGATATCATTTTTCGGAGTCAAAATAACTTCATAAGTTGTATTTCCGTCATTTAATATCGAAATCACTCGATTTTCAGTTTCTTCAAATTCATCATGCAATTTAAAATTCACAGGAAACGAAGATGTAACAGCCACTGGCAATCCGTCTTTTGTTGATTTTGATGGAATCAATTTTAGCTTTTTTTCATCCAATTCATTCACCATATCAATAAAAGCCAAAATTGTATATTCTTTATAAATTGAATTACTAGCATCTACTTGCTTCAACTCTAAACGCCCATCGGTATGGATTGTAAATTTTACATTTGCAGCTGCTTCACCAATATTTAGGTACTCGAACGAATCGATATATTTTTGTAAATGTCGCGTATAGTTAGAAGTTAAACCTTTTTGCAAACATGTAAACTGATCTTCTCTTTCTTTCATTTTTTCACAACCTGGAAAGATTGCAAGAGTAAATTCATTTGAATTTGAAGTAGACTGAGCTGATACCAAATTTAAAAAAAATAGAATTGAAAGAATTGAGAAGATTTGTTTCATCTTAGTAAATATATTTTGATTGTTCTGATTTAAGAAAATTTGATAATGAATCAAATTCTTTTACCAATTTATCATCTTCAAAGTACGAAATTTTTAAATCTGCTTCATAGTTTTTAAAAAGATTTTCAACTTCAAGTTTAATCATCTTTCCATTTTCCTTTTTTTCAACAATAAGATTCTTTGATTCTAATGTTAACGGCTTTAATACATCAACGAAATGAAACTCCATAATTGAATTTACCGTGCGCACCAATTCATTGTCTTTATTATATATATTAAACGTGAAATCTTGATCTAACCTTACGAAATATTCCCCGTTTTGTAACGTAAAAAGAATTGGTTTTTTGTTTATATCATTGATATAATCTTCATTATTAACGAATTTGAAAGGTATACTAAAAGCCAAAACAGCTGGCTTGCCGTCGCCTGTCCTTGCTGGTTCTATTTTTTTATTTAAGTAATTCTGCGTTCTATTAAAAACATAAAAAGCATCAGCAGCAATTTTATTCAGAAGAACTGAATTTTTATCTGAAGGTTTAAACTGATAATCACCCGCTGTTCCGATTCTAAAATTAACCGACTCTTGTAAGTTTTCTAATCTAAAATATGCATTTACATTACCATATAGATAAAAGAAAGACTGCAATAATTCTACAGTATATGAATTAAAACATTGAATTCGTTCAACCTTTTCTGTGAATTTCTCGCATCCTGGCGCAATTGGATATTGAATTTGTCCGAAAGCATAGGTGCTAAATATTGTAAGTAGTAGCGTAAGTTTTTTCATTTAATAAATTTCTAAAAATAAATAAAGGAGTTTCAATTGTATTCAAAACTCCTTGATGTAAAGTATTATTTTAACGCTTTCAGACTTAAATCAAAGTTAGAAGCTGAATGTATAATTGCACCAGAAGAAATAAAATCGACACCAGTTTCAGCTATTGCGCGAACTGAATCTTTTGTAATTCCGCCCGAAGCTTCTGTTTTAACTTTCCCTCCGATTAGATCTACGGCTTGTTTCATCGTTTCTAAATCGAAATTATCTAACATAATAAAATCGACATTCGCCGCTAAAGCCTCTTTAACCTCATCTAAATTACGTGTTTCAACTTCGATTTTTAAATCCAAATTATTTGCTTGTAAATAAGCTTTTGTCTGTTCAACAGCTTTTGTAATATTTCCGCAAAAATCAACATGATTATCTTTTAGCATCACCATATCGTATAACCCAAATCGATGATTTTCTGCGCCACCAATTTTAACTGCCCATTTTTCAATCATACGGAAATTAGGCGTTGTTTTACGCGTGTCTAAAATTTTTGCATTTGTTCCTTCTACCAATTTCATCATTTGATTGGCGTAAGTTGCAATACCAGACATGCGTTGCATACAATTTAAAGCCAAACGTTCGCATGTTAAAATTGACTGTGCTGAACCTTTAATTTTAAAAGCTACATCACCAAATTTTACCTCATCGCCATCGTTTATAAATTGCTCGACTTGTAAATCAGGATCAAAAGTGTCAAATATAATTTTCGCTAATTCAATTCCTGCAATGATACCGTTATCCTTAACTTTCAATTCAGCTTCCTGAATAGCATCATAAGGTACAGCCGATAAGGTTGAATGATCGCCATCGCCAACATCTTCTAAAAAAGCTTGACGAATAAATTGTTGTAATTTTTGTTCTGTTATATAATGTGGAAATTTCATGTTATCTATAAGTTAGTGTTGCAAATTTTGATTGATTAAATTCTTCTTTCGTTTTGTACGAATAATATTCAGCCCAAGTATCATTTTCTTCACGAATAACTTCAATCAAAACCTTGTCATCAGGTTTATTACTAAAGAAGTTTTTCATTTGAATTATATATTCTTTTCCGTCTAATTTTCCTTTTGTAATTAATGTATTTCCTGAGGTAAATGATTCATTAATTTTAGTTGCGTAAGGCTCTACTGTTGCTAATTCGAACAAATTATTATATTTCCCTAAATAGAAATTTCTATCGTTTTTATTAATCCCAATTGTACGAATCACATTGTCTTTATTCAATCTAATTTCGATGATTTCGTCTTCAAAATCTATCGTAAAAAGTACACGTTCGTAAGCAGGAAAAGAAGAATAGATAGTTTCATCATATTCCGAATCATAACGCACAGGAATTGTCATAAAAACATCCATCGGAATAGCCTTTTGATCCAAACCTGGTTGAATTTTAGCATCCAATTGATTTAATTTATTTTGAATCAGAACGATACTCGACCAAACAAAACTATTAAAAATAGGATTTGCTCCATCCACATTAATGTCTCCAAAATTTCCGTCTTTATCAATTTTGAATCTTAATTTTGAACTTGTATCACCTATATGTAAATAATCTGCAATGTTCGAAAAGAATTCGATTTCATTAGCTATTGCTTGGTTAAACGTTGCATTGAAACATTTTTTAACCTCATCATTGGTTTTGAATTGTTCACAACCTACAAAAACAGGCATCTTATCAACTTTTTTAACTTGTTGTGCATATACACCTGTAAAAGCTGTAAATAGAGCAATAAATGCCAATTTTTGTAATTTCATTTTATAAATCTTTGTTGTAAAAAGTTCCTTTATTCTCTTTTTGATCAATACTTTGTTGAATAATTAATTGCGCTACGTCAACTAAATTTCTAAGTTCTAATAATTTTGGTGAGATGATAGAGAAATTATAAATTTCTTTCACCATTTTTTCTATTTCGTTTACGCGAATTTGTGCAATTTGTAAACGTTCGTTACTACGAACAATTCCTACTAACTCGCTCATCATCGCTTGTAATTGTTTACGGAAATATGAAATTAAAACCAATTCTTCTTGGACTTTCATTCCATCTGCATTCCATTCAGGGAAATTAAAACTGTAAATAGAAAAATCGTTTTGATCTAATTTTTCAATTGCATTTAACGCCGCACGATGACCAAAAACCATTGCTTCTAACAACGAATTTGAAGCCAAACGATTTGCTCCGTGCAAACCAGTATTTGAACATTCGCCTACTGCATATAAATTTTCGATAGTTGTTTTCCCATTTAAATCGACATCAATACCACCACATAAATAATGTGAAGCAGGAACAACTGGAACCAATTCTTTGAACATATCGTAACCTTCGTATTTACATTTTTCGTAAATATTTGGAAAATGTTCTAAGAATTTCTCTTGATCTAAATGACGACAATCGATATAAACGAAATCGTCTCCTCTCAATTTCATTTCATTATCTATGGCACGAGCAACAATATCACGCGAAGCTAATTCTCCACGTTCATCATATTTATGCATAAACAATTCTCCATCCGAAGTTCTTAATTTTGCTCCGAAACCACGAACAGCTTCTGAAATTAAAAACAACTGCCCGTCCATTGGCGAATAAAAAGCCGTTGGATGAAATTGGATAAATTGCATACCTGAAACCTTTGCTTTAGCACGACGAGCTAAACCAATTCCGTCTCCAGTTGCAATTATTGGATTAGTTGTATTTTTATAAACATGACCAACACCGCCAGTTGCTAACAAAGTAACTTTTGAAAGATGACGGATTACTTTTTGTGATTCTAAATCTAAAATATAGGCCCCAAAACAAGTTGTTTCATCCGCAAATTTTCTGTTAAGATGATGTTCAGTTATTAAATCGACAACAAAATGATGAGTTAAAATTTCGATATTCGGATAATTTTTGATTGCTTCTAACATAGCGCGCTCAATTTCCCATCCTGTAATATCTTTATGATGAACAATTCTATTTTCAGTATGTCCACCTTCACGACCTAAATCGTAAATTCCTTCTTTATTTTTATCGAAACGAACACCCCAATCAACAATTTCTTTGATACGTTCTGGCGCTTCTTTTACAACAGCTTCTACTGCCGAAAGTTTACACATTCCGTCACCAGCAATTAATGTATCTTCTATATGCTTCTCGAAACTATCGTTAATAAAATCAGTAACAACTGCTACTCCACCTTGCGCGTATTTAGTATTAGTTTCTTCTTCGTTTGCTTTCGTTACAATTGTAATTTTTGCTTCTGGATGTTTAATTGCAATTTTTAAAGCATACGATAAACCTGCAATTCCAGAACCTATGACTAATACATCTTGAATAGCCATTATTTTATTTTTTCAGATAATTCTAACATGCGATTAATTGAAGATAAAGCTTTGATGCGTAATTCTTCTTCAATCTGAATTTCTGGCAATTCGTATTTCATACATAAATACAACTTTTCTAAAGTTGATAATTTCATATAAAAACATTCCGAACAATTACATGATTCATCTTGTACTAAGGCTGGAATTAATTTTTTATTCGGTGCTAATTTTTGCATTTCATGTAAAATTCCTTCTTCCGTAGCAACGATAAATTCTTCAGCTTCATTTTCTACAACATAATCTAACAAACGAGAAGTTGAACCAATGAAATGTGCAAATTTTAATAAGTCTTCTTGCGCTTCTGGATGTGCAATTAATTTAGCATTTGGATTTTCGGCCATTTGTTGTGCAATTCTTTCTAAAGAAAAAGCCTCGTGCACAATACACGCTCCGTCCCACAAAATCATTTTACGGTTACACACTTGATTTAAGTAACGACCTAAATTACGATCTGGCGCAAATATAATTTCTTGATCTGCTGGCAACGAATTTATAATTGCTTCTGCATTAGAAGAAGTCACAATAATATCAGATTCAGCTTTTACACCTGCATCACAATTGATGTAACTTACAACAATTGCATTTGGGTGTTTTTCTCTTAAACCACGTAAACCCTCTGCCGAACAAGAATCAGCTAAAGAACAACCGGCTTTTGTATCTGGTAAAACAACTTTTTTAGTTGGATTTAAAATTTTTGCTGCTTCTGCCATGAAATGCACTCCACAAAAAACAATCATATCTGCTTCTGTTTTAGCTGCAGCACGTGCTAATTGTAAAGAATCTCCTAAATAATCGGCTAAATCTTGGATTTCACCTGATTGATAATAGTGTGCAAGAATTACTGCATTTTTTTCTTTACGAAGTTTATTGATTTCTTCAACTAAATCAATTCCTTGTGGAATTTCTATGTTTAAATAACCTTTTTTATCTAAATTTTCAATCGCCTGATCTAAAGTAAGCATAGTTTAATATAGTATTATAGTAGTGATTTTTTTATCAAATTCATTTTATGTATCAAAAATAACGATTTTAATAAGAACAAGTATCGGTCATTAAACAGATATAAATAAAGATTATAAAAACTTTGCATATAAATTAGGTAATGAATCTTGTAGCTATTAACTTTGCTCAAACATTACACAAATGCAACAGCGCGAAGATTTCTTATTAAAAGCTTACGAGCTTGGAATTATAAAATTTGGAAACTTTACTTTAAAAAGCGGAATAGAATCTCCTTTCTACGTAGATTTAAGACCTTTAGCTTCTAGCCCTCAATTATTAAAAACATTAGCCAATAATTTATTGGATTTAGTTGATGATGTACAATACGATTTAATTTGTGGTGTACCTTACGCAGCTTTACCAATGGCTACAACAATGAGTTTAACGTCAAATATTCCTTTAATTATTAAACGTAAAGAGAATAAAGGCTACGGAACAAAACGTATGGTTGAAGGTGTTTTTGAAAATGGACAATCTTGTTTATTAGTAGAAGACGTAATTACTTCTGGACAATCTTTATTAGAAACGATTGACCAAGTAGAACGTGAAGGTTTAAAAGTAAAAGATCTTGTTGTTGTTTTAGATCGTGCCCAAGGTGGATCGGATAAATTAAAAGAGCAAGGTTATAATGTAAAAACATTATTTACAATTCATGAAGTAATCGATATTTTACACAAATACCACCGTTTAACTGACGATGAAGCAAAAAAAATCAAAGAATTTTTAGCTTTACCACCAGAAGCTGCACCAGCAAAACAACGTATTGCTTTAGAAGATAAAAAAATTGTACATCCTGTTGGGAAACGATTAGTTGAATTAGCATTAAAAAAGCAATCAAATTTAATTGCATCAGCAGATTTAATTACAACAGAAGAAATTATCGATTTTGCTAATAAAGTTGGAGAACACATTGTTGCTTTAAAATTACATTCAGATATTATTCAAGATTTCTCTGATAATTTAATTGTTGAGTTAAAGAAAGTTGCTCGCGAAAAAGAATTCTTATTATTCGAAGACCGTAAATTTGGTGATATTGGAAATACACAAGAATTACAATTCAAGAAATCGATTTATAAAATTTCTGATTGGGCAGATTTAGTAACTGTACATCCAATTGGTGGTTTAGAATCTTTAAAAGTTTTTGAAAATACTGGAGTTATTACGATTGTTGAAATGTCTTCAAAAGGAACTTTAACTGACGATTACTACTTTACAAAAGCAATTAATGTTTCGGAAGAATCAGGAAACGTATTAGGAGCAGTAGCACAACGCCAAATTCCTGATAATTTATTATTATTTACTCCTGGAGTTAATATTTCTTCAACAGGAGATAATAAAGGACAACAATATAATACACCAGAATTAGTATTTAAAAATTACCACACAGATTTTATGATTGTAGGTCGTGGAATTTATAAAGCTGCTGATGTAAAAACAGCTGCGAAAGAATACCAAACTTTAGGATGGATTTCTTACTTACAAAGTTTAAATGATTAATTGAAAGATTTAACTATAACAAAAAAGGAACTCTAAAGAGTTCCTTTTTTTATTTTATATCAATTATTTCAAAATGAATTTATGCGTTATTTTTTCACCTGAAGTTGTTTCTAATAAAAGAATATAAGCACCTATTGGTAACTGATTCAAATTGATTTTATCATTATTATTTAAACTTATCTTCGTTGCTACTTTTTGTCCTGCTACATTAATTACAGTTGCTGATTTTATTGTATGATTAGATGGAACTTCAAAACCAACTGATTTTTGATCTACATAGAACTTTGTTTTTTCTTGATTTACATTTCCTGTACCTAAAATTTCAGTTCTTTTAGCAGCTTCAACCAAAAATTCGATTGCTAATTTTGTAAACTTAGCAGAATGCGATGGAGTTTCTCCTAAATTTGTATATGTATCATTTGGAGTATGAATTAAATAATTCGATTCATTGAATGAAGCTTCAAAAGGAAAAGCAGCAGGATAGCTATTCATAGCCCAAGAATAATGATCAGAACAACCATAATTACATCTTGTAGTTCCGTAAGTAAATTGATGATTTCCTGTCGAATTATATTCTTCCATCAATTCTATCAAAAATAAATTTAATGTATTGTCAATAAAATAATCTGTTGCTAAATAAACATCTTCCGTCGAACCTTTGTAAGCAGTCATATCAAACTGAACATAACCAATTACATTTTTCCCTTCGTTTGCATAAGCAGTTGCTATTTCGTTAGAACCTACTAAGCCAATTTCTTCGGCAGCATAAGCCATAATTTCAACCGTGCGTTTTGGCTTAAAATTATTATTTAATAAAACACGAGCAGCTTCGGTTATTGTAGCAATTCCGGATGCATTATCATCTGCTCCTGGAGCAACAGCTTTATTAGAACCCGAAACAGTTGAATCTAAATGACCACCAATAATTACATATTCAGACGCTAATTCGTTTCCATTAATTGTTAAAACAACTGATTTCATTGGTGTATTTACATGATCAACAATTCGGACTGAAACATCATCTTGTCGACCTGATTGAGCAATTAAAGCTTCCCAACGATTTTTTAAATCTTGTGCAGCTACATTTGCCTCAGCTCTTGTATGAAAACGAGTTCCGTAGTTTTCTAATTCTAAAATTTGTTCTTCTATGTTGTTTTCATTAACATCATTCAATATCTGATTTACATACTCTTGTTCAGTTATGGTATAATCTAAAACTTGGCGAGAAGCGACAACTGCACGTTGAATTAATTTATTTGCATCAGCCAATGAAGCATGTTGCAAATAACCAGGTCCATGAGAAAGAATTTTCTGGTGCAATTCGTGTGCTACTTCTGGATGAATATAAACTGACGATAAATTGCTATTTGTTAATAAAATATCTATTTGGTCTGGATGAGCTTGTTTTAATTCTCTTGCATGTGAAGCTTCCATAGACGCATAAACAAATCCTGTTTTATCCTGCGCTTTAGATGATATAGAAACTAATAAACCTAGAGCAATTAAAGTAGATTTTAAATTCATATTAATGTTAATTATACGACTAAAATACTATTTATTAGTAAATTAACATGTTAATAAATAAAAAAAAGTCGCAACATAAATTGCGACTTTTTTTTATTTATAATTTGATTGATTAATCTTTAAACTTGAATTTGATGTAGGTAATTTTCTTCCCTTCCTCTAAATATTTCGATTCGTAATATGTTTGTACCTCTGTTGCAATCGCAGGAATATCCGAATGGTCTGGATGATAAACATCGTGTGTAGAACGAATCACTTCATGTCCCATTAAATGAATTACACCATGCGTGTAACCATGTAAAAATTCAGAATCCGTTTTTAAATTAACCGTTCCTTCTGGTTTTAAGATCTTATTGTAACGAGCTAAAAAATCAGGATTAGTCAAACGGTGAACAGTTCTTCTGTATTTAATTTGTGGATCTGGGAAAGTAATCCAAATTTCACTTACTTCATTTTCAGCAAAAACTTTGTCGATTAACTCAATTTGTGTTCGCATAAAACCAACGTTATCTAAACCTTCTTCTAACGCAGTTTTAGCACCTCTCCAGAAACGAGCACCTTTAATATCAATTCCTATAAAGTTACGATCAGCTTCACGACGAGCCATTGCAACTGTATATTCTCCTTTACCACAACCTAATTCTAAAACGATTGGGTTATCATTCTTGAAGAAATCTTTATTCCAATTTCCTTTTAACGGAAAGTTATTGACTACTTCATCACGTGTTGGTTGAACTACATTTTCAAAAGTTTTGTTTTCGTTAAATCTTCTGATTTTATCTTTTCCCATTTCGGATTAATTAATTTGAAGCGAAATTACAAGAAAATACTGAATACTAAAAACATCACTATTTTTATAATTTAAGACAATATGATAGATGTTTTATAATAATGTAAAAAGGTTTGCTATTTTTGTAATGAATATAAATTAGAAAAAATGGATTTTATTAAACAATTTCATAGTGGTTGGGCATATTTAACGATCTTAATGGGAGTTATTTTTGTTGTATCAACTTTAGTTTATGCAGTTTCTAAAAAAGATACTGATAACATAGTAAAGAAAATCGGATTAATTACGACTATTGCTTTTCACGTGCAATTATTAGTAGGTTTAGTTTACTACATCATGAAATTTATGCAATTCGATGAAAATGGAGATGGAAACATCATGAAAAGTGACGTATTACGTTTAACTTTCGTAGAACACCCAATGATGATGATTGCTTCTGTTGCTTTTATGACAGTTGCTAATGCAAAATTAAAAAGATCTACGACTGTACCTATGGCTGTAGTAATTTTCGCAGTGGTTTCTATGGTATGTTTATTATCTAGAATTCCTTGGGCAATTTGGTTAGGTTAAAAATTTAACTCAATAACATATTAAAAAAGAGTATTATTCGTTAATACTCTTTTATTTTTTTATTTAATTTTACAAAAACCATTTACAACCGAAAATTATACTGAAATAATTAGATAATCGGATTATATTCATTTTTGGCACTAGAATTGAAATGAATGTAAATGTAAAAATGATCGCTATTATGAAG
Organism: Faecalibacter bovis; assembly: GCF_017948305.1. Taxonomy (NCBI): domain Bacteria; kingdom Pseudomonadati; phylum Bacteroidota; class Flavobacteriia; order Flavobacteriales; family Weeksellaceae; genus Faecalibacter; species Faecalibacter bovis. Next base: position 1,297,624 of record NZ_CP072842.1, on the reverse strand, counting down.
ATTTGGAATTTTATTTTTTTATTAGTTCTTGCTGTAACAGCAGTTAATGTTAATGCTCAGCATCAATTTCATACTTCAAATACAAATATTGATTATGAAATTGAAAGTGGAACTTTAAACATAACTGCCCGATTATATACAAATGGTATTGAGAAAGCTGTTGGTGAAAAGACTGGAAATAAATCATCTTTTGATGCTAAATTGAAAGGTTACATTAATAAAAATGTTGATATAAAAGTTAACGGTAAACCTGTTAATGTATCTTATTATGGTTTCCAAACAAATGATCAAACAACTCGTATCTATTTAAAAGCTGAAAAGATTAATGATATTTCATCTTTGGATATTAGGTTTGCGTTATTAATGGATGCTTTTGATGATCAACAAAACTTTATAAATGTTGATATCAAGAATAATAAGAAAAAGTTTATTATTAGAAAAGAAAGTGAAGTGATTAAAATTAACTTCTAACAAATAGAAACGCCTCAGTAAACTGAGGCGTTTTTTTTTATATTTAAAAATTATCGCGAACTAATCGTAACAATTTTTCATTTTCATTCCTAACCCAAGACGGATCTTTCACCACATTATTATTCATCATACTAAATATTAATGTTTTTCCGGTTTTAGTTTTTAAATAACCACTTAATGTAACTGTGTTAGACAATGTTCCGGTTTTAGCGAACACATAAGGCTGCAACGAATCTTTGTATCTATTTTTTATTGTTCCAGTTTTACCACCAACAGGGAAAATAGAAAACAATCTATCTTCAGAAAAATCTGTATATAATTTCTCTAGAACTTGCACCATGTTTTGAGGTGTAAAAAGATTATACCTCGATAAACCTGAACCATCATTCCAAATTGGTTTTTGTTTTAAGTCTGTTAAATATTTAGATGTAATCGTTTTAATTGTCTGAGCCGAACTTAATTTTCCGTTCATCGTACTTGATGATAATATCAATAAATGTTCAGCCAAAAAATTATCACTTTCCTCCATCATTTCCTTATATACCTTATCTGAAGAAGCACTATAAAACACCGCAGCTGGAAGTGGCAATGGCGCTTTTGTCATTTCTACTGGTTTACCAATAATTTCTGTAATCGCCTCTCTAATCACATCTTCTTTTACGATAAATGGAACTTTTACCGATGAAGATTTTTTACCAATATAAAATTGATTTTCATAAAAATCACGAGGTTCTTGAACTTCTTTTATGGCTGTTTTTTCTTTAAAAATTGAAGGAAAAGTATTCAAATAATTTCCATTTTTAGTAATTGTTACTAAATTTTCATTGATTGGAAACTGACTTCTTTCTGGCGAATAATTTTTTCTAAAATCATCCCATGTCCAACCTGGCAAAAAAGATTCTTCATCAAAATTATTCCAATGAAAAACGATTTTAGTTCCGTTATTTTTTAAAAATTGTAAAACCTTAGGATTTTTAAACTTCGGGTGCATAAAAGTTGGATCACCAGTTCCTTCGATATGCAATTCATCACCTTTCAAAACATATTTAAAAGCCGGAATAGAATCCGACAAAGTTTTCATTGCGGCATATAAAGTGAATATTTTTGTATTAGAAGCCGGTGTAAAATATTTATTTCCATTATGATTAAAAATTTCTTTTTTCTCTAAAGGATCGTATAAATAAAAACCCGTAAAATGCGTTTGATAAAAATCACCATCTAAGTGTTTTTGCAACAAATCTGTTTGAGCAAAAAGTAAATGTGAAATTAAAATAAATATAAAGCTACAAGCCTTCTTCATTATGATTTATTTAAGTTTGGCGTAGTAGACTCGTCAGAATTTCTAACAATCATTTCTGTATGAGGATACGGAATTGAGATGTGGTTATGATCTAATGCATATTTTATATTACGATGTAATTTCCAGTAAGCAGACCAATAATTTTCAGATTTTACCATACATCTAATCGCTAAATTTACACTACTATCTGCAAACTCTAATATTTCTACCGTTTTACTTTGGTCTTGTTCAACTAATTCTTCTTTATTAATCGCATCCATAATCACTTTCTGAGCTGTATCAAAATCATCGTCGTAAGAAATTCCAATATTTACGTCTAATCTTCTAAATTCATTTGTAGAGTAATTTACAATCGGGTTGTTAAAAAGATTTCCGTTTGGCAAAGTAATTACTTGACCTTTCGCCGTATTTAAAACCGTATTTAAAATACTAATTGATTTTACAGTTCCTTCATTTCCTTGAGAAACGATATAATCTCCCACTTTGAAAGGTTTAAAAATTAAGATTAAAATTCCAGCTGCAAAATTAGATAAGGAACCTTGTAAAGCTAAACCAACCGCTAAACCAATACCACCAATAGCTGCAATTAAACCTGAGGCGTTTAAACCAAGTCTATCTACAACAAACATGATAATCATTACTTTTAATACAATATTAATTATTGGAATCAAAAAAGTTCGGATTGAAGGATCCACATCCCTAACAATCATACGGTTATTAATGAGATTTTTTAATTTTGTAGATAACCAAAATCCGACTACAAGAGTTAATATTGCCGAAACTAAACTCCAACCAATTTCACTTCCTTTTGTAATTAAAAAATTGGTAATGTATTCAACTTCTTTTAGTGGAGTTGCTATTACATCCTCTAAGCTATCAATCTTTTCTTGTGTTGCCATAGTATTGTCTTTATTTAGTTTATGATGGTAAATGTAAAATTTTATAAAAAAATACGAATACTATTCTAATGATAATTTGTACTTATAAATTTGAATAGACTTTTGTGATTGGCACAATATTAGATACGTAACTAACTTATAACCAAAACTTTTACACTATGTCTATTAACATCATTGACTTGGCAAAACAGTACTTAACACCAAGCACAATCTCACAAGTATCTCAAGAAGTTGGAGAAAGCGAATCGACAGTAAGCAAAGCAATCAACGCATTTGTTCCAATTATCTTGGGCGGATTAGTTGAAAAAAACTCTAGCGCAGGTGGGTTATTACACTCACTAAAATCATTCGGAGCATCAAAAGGATTAAATTCATTATCCACAACAACCGAAACTTCTCCTGTATTAAATACAATTCTTAATACAATATTTGGTTCATCTAAATCAACAATTATTGATAAAGTAGCATCATTCGCTGGATTATCTTCAGATTCTTCTTCAAAGTTATTTAACGTAGCATCAGAAGCTGTTTTAGGATCAGTTGGTAAATATGCTAGCGACCATAATTTAGGTGAATCTGAATTTTCTAGTCTTTTAGATGTTGGAAAATCTTCTTTATTATCTTTAATTCCTGCTGGTTTAGGTTTAGGATCATTAGGATTAGGAAGTATTTTCGGTTCTGATCGAATTGAAACTCCGAAAGTAGAAGCTCCAAAAGTGGAAACATACACAAGAAAAGTTGAAACTGAAGAGAACATTAAACCGTACGTTACGCCAACATACGAAGAAGAAAACAAATCTAGTATTTGGAAATGGTTACTACCATTATTACTATTATTGTTAGGTGGATATTTGATTTGGCATTTCCTTAAAAAACCTAAAACTGAAGTAGAAACTACCAACACACAAGTTGAAAATGTAGATACAGTTACTACAACAGTTGTAACTCCAACAATTGGAGATATTAATCTTGATGGTGTAAATTTAAAAGGATATGTCGGAGGATTTGAAGAGCAATTAATTTCTTTTATCAAATCTCCTGAATATGCTAATGCAACGGAAGATCAATTAAAAGAAAAATGGTTTAATTTTGATAATGTAAACTTCGTTTTTGGTACTACTGATCAATTAGAAGAAGGTTCTCAAGTTCAATTAGAAAACTTATCTCAAATCTTAAAAAAATATCCTGATGCAAAAATAAAAATTGGTGCTTACACAGACAAAGTTGGTGACGATGCAAATAACAAAGCATTATCTCAGAAACGTTCTAATTTCATCAAAGCTGAATTAGAAAAATTAGGTGTTGGTGCACAAGTGATAGGTGCTGAAGGTTACGGTGAAGAATTTGCAGTTGTTGATGAAGGTGCTTCTGACGAAGAAAGAGCTTCAGATCGTAAAATGTCTGTTAGATTTTCAAAATAATTGATTAATCTTACGTTTAATTTAACTTGATAAATATAAATTAAGGAGTAATGCGATGCATTACTCCTATTTTTTTATTAAAATTTCACTTTGGTAAAGTATATGAACACAAACAATTAATATCTTTGCACACTATGAAATTTTCAATTGATAAAAAAGACAATTTTTCAAAGGCGAGAGCTGGAGTTTTAGAAACCGATCATGGTACTATACAAACTCCTATTTTTATGCCTGTTGGTACAGTTGGTACAGTAAAAGCTGTTCATCAACGCGAACTAGAAGAAGACATTAAAGCACAAATTATCTTAGGAAACACGTATCATTTATACTTACGTCCTGGTACAGATATTTTACATAGAGCTGGTGGATTACACAAATTCATGAACTGGTCTAAACCAATCTTAACAGATTCTGGTGGATTCCAAGTATTCTCTTTGGCTTCTAGCCGAAAGAAATCTGAAGAAGGTGTAAAATTTAAATCACACATTGATGGATCTTACCACATGTTTACTCCAGAAAAATCAATGGAAATCCAACGTTACATTGGTGCTGATATTTTTATGGCTTTTGATGAATTAACTGGAATTCCTGCAAAATACCACGACGCGAAACGTGCCATGCATGTAACACACCGTTGGTTAGAACGTTGTAAAACTTGGTTAGATAATAATCCTGAATATTACGGACACAAACAATCTTTATTCCCTATTGTTCAAGGAAACGATTTTAAAGATTTACGTCAAGAATCTGCAAAATACATCGCTGATTTTGGTGCTGATGGAAACGCGATTGGTGGTTTATCTGTTGGTGAGCCAGAACCGATTATGTACGAAATGACTGATATCGTTACTGAAATTTTACCTCAAGAAAAGCCTCGTTATTTAATGGGAGTTGGAACTCCTTGGAATATTATTGAATGTATTGCCTTAGGTGTGGATATGTTTGATTGTGTTATGCCAACACGTAACGCTCGTAATGCGATGTTATTTACTTGGAATGGTGTCATTAACATTAAAAATGCAAAATGGAAAGATTGTTATGAACCTTTAGACCCTTCAGGAACAAGTTATGTAGATAGCTATTACTCAAAAGCGTATGTACGTCACTTATTTAACGCACAAGAATCTTTAGGAAAACAAATTGCATCTATCCACAACTTAGCCTTCTATTTAGATTTGGTTAGAGTTGCAAGAGAACATATCTTAGCAGGAGATTTTGCACAATGGAAAGAACAAATTGTTCCTCAATTAAAACAACGACTATAGTTTGAAAATTCTTGATAAATACATAGCTCGAAACTTTATTGGTACATTTATTTTCATGGTACTGATTCTTGTTTCTATAGCAATAGTTATAGATTTAAGCCAGAAACTAGCACGTATCAATGACAGTGGTTCTACTGCTACAGAAGCAATTTTATACTTTTATCCTTTTTGGGGTATTTGGTTAGTCAATACATTTTTACCTGTAGCTGTATTTATTTCGGTAATATATTTTACATCTCGTTTAACAGATCAAACAGAAATAGTAAGTGTATTGGCTGGTGGTATCAGTTTTTATCGTTTTACATTGCCTTATATATGGGTCGCTTTATTTTTAGCAGGTTCAGCAATGTTAATGAATAATTTAGTTTTACCATGGGCTAATATCAAGAAAAACTCTTATCAATACGAGCATTTATTAAATTCTCGAGACAGAGAAGAATATTACAAAAGACAACGTGTAGGATCACAAATTTCTGCCAACGAATTTGTATTTATTGATAGTTATGATCGTATAGAAAAATTAGGAAATTCATTTACATATCAAAAATTTGATTCAGTCGTTTTAAAAGAGCAAATCATCGCATCTGCTTTTGATTGGAATGAAGAAGAGAAAGTTTATGATTTACGAAATGTATATATCAGAACAATTAATCCTGACCATACAGAAAAGTTACAATATTTACCAAATTTAAAAAGAAAACTTGCTGCAACACCTGACGAAATTTTACCCGAAGGCTATGTAGCGGAAACTATGAATACGGTGGAATTAAAAAACTTTATCGAAAGTCAGAAAATGAAAGGTTCTGCTAATGTTAATGGTTATCAAAACGAATTAAATGCGCGTATCGCTAATCCATTTTCAACATTTATTTTAACAATTTTAGCTTTATCGCTATCATCAACTAAAAGACGTGGTGGAATCGGAATTAACCTTGCGGTCGGAATTACATTAGCATTTATTTACATCTTCTTTACTCAGATTACATCTACATTTTCAGAGAAAGGCTATGTTTCACCATTTATCGCTGCTTGGATTCCAAACATCTGTTTTGGTTCATTAACCTTATATTTATATTTGAAAAGAGCTAGATCTTAGATATTTAGAAAAAATAAAACTCAATCCTGTTCAATATCGAACAGGATTTTTTTTAATTAATAATTTCAGAAATACAATTTATCAAGGGATAAAAAATTTAGTAAAAAAAACCTTCGTATTCTAATTCTGATAATTAGTATCAAATCAATTATTTAAAAATTTTTAATGCTTACATATAATTCGTAATTTTGCACTTTAATTAATCGTATATAGGACAAATGATAAATGTATCTCTTCCTGATGGAAGCGTAAGACAGTATGAGAGTGGCATTACTCCAATGGGAGTAGCACAAAGCATTAGCGAAGGATTAGCGCGTAATGTAATTTCGGCATTAGTAAATGATAAACAAGTTGAGGTAACAACCCCAATTACCGAAGATGCTACAATCAAATTATTAACCTGGAACGATGATTTAGGAAAACAAGCTTTTTGGCATTCATCTGCCCACTTATTAGCACAGGCAATTGTAGAATTCTACCCTAATGCAAAATTAACAATCGGACCGGCTATTGAAAACGGTTTCTATTATGATGTAGATTTCGGTGATGAGAAATTTACCGAAACTGATTTTGCGAAAGTAGAAAAAGCAATGTTGGAGAATGCTAAGAAGAAAGCTGAATTCAAATTATATCCAGTATCTAAAGCTGAAGCATTAGAAACATATAAAGACAACGAATACAAAACAGAATTAATTTCTAACTTAAATGACGGAGAAATTACATTTTGTACACATGATAACTTCACAGATTTATGTCGTGGAGGTCACATCCCACACACAGGAATTGTAAAAGCTGCAAAAATTTTAAATGTTGCTGGAGCATACTGGAGAGGTGATGAGAAAAACAAAATGTTAACTCGTGTTTATGGAATTACTTTCCCTAAACAAAAAGATTTAACTGATTATTTAACTTTATTAGAAGAAGCTAAAAAACGTGATCACCGTAAATTAGGTAAAGAATTAGGTTTATTTGCGTTCTCTGAGAAAGTTGGTCAAGGTTTACCTTTATGGTTACCAAAAGGTGCTGCTTTAAGAAGAAAATTAGAAAATTTCTTATTAAAAGAGCAAACAAAGATGGGTTATGAAATGGTTGTAACTCCACACATTGGTCAAAAAGAATTATACGTAACTTCAGGTCACTATGCAAAATATGGTGCGGATTCATTCCAACCAATTCATACACCAAACGAAGGCGAAGAATTCTTATTAAAACCAATGAACTGTCCACACCACTGTGAAATTTTTAAAACTTCACAATGGTCTTACCGCGATTTACCAAAACGTTATGCAGAATTCGGAACAGTTTACCGTTACGAACAATCTGGAGAATTACATGGTTTAACTCGTGTTCGTGGATTTACTCAAGATGATGCGCACTTATTCTGTACAGCAGATCAATTATTAGAAGAATTCAAAAAAGTAATTGATTTAGTATTATACGTTTTCAGAAACTTAGGATTTGATAACTATTCAGCTCAAATCTCATTACGTGATCCTGAAAACAAAGAAAAATACATTGGTACAGATGAAAACTGGGAAAAAGCTGAACAAGCAATTATCACAGCTGCATCAGAAAAAGGTTTACCAACTGTTGTTGAATACGGTGAAGCGGCATTCTACGGACCTAAATTAGATTTCATGGTTAAAGATGCTTTAGGACGTAAATGGCAATTAGGAACTATCCAAGTAGATTATAATTTACCAGAACGTTTCGATTTAACATACATTGGATCTGATAACGAAAAACACAGACCAGTAATGATTCACCGTGCTCCTTTCGGATCTATGGAACGTTTCATTGCTATCTTGTTAGAAAATACAGCAGGAAATTTACCATTATGGTTAACTCCAGATTTATACACGATTTTACCAATTAGTGAAAAATATGTGGAATATGGAGAAAAAGTATTAAATTTGCTGGCTGAAGAAGAAATTAACGGATTGATTGACAGTAGAAATGAGAAAACTGGAAAGAAAATTCGTGATGCTGAGATGAAGAAGATTCCATTCATGTTAGTTATCGGTGAAAAAGAAGCCGAAAACGGTACAATTTCTGTACGTAAACATGGAGAAGGTGATTTAGGTGAAATGACTGTAGAGCAGTTCATCAACTTTATCAAAGAAGAAACAAAATTAAAATAATTTAAAAACAGAATACTATCGCAATTAGAAGAAAAGGCGGCAGAGGACCAGCCAGAGTAATTAAGGAAGATCAACACAAGATCAATGATAAGATTGACGTTGCAGAAGTGCGCGTTGTCGGAGAAGGTATAGAGGCTGGTGTTTACCCAATCGCTAAAGCTTTAGAGTTAGCTCAAGAGCAGAATTTGGATTTGGTAATGATCAGTGAAAAAGCCATTCCACCTGTTTGTCGTATCGTAGAGTACAAAAAGTTCTTATACGAGCAAAAAAAGAAAGAGAAAGAGTTAAAAACTAAACAACAAAAAGTTGTCGTGAAAGAAATTCGTTTTGGTCCTCAGACTGATGATCATGATTACGAATTTAAAAAACGTCACGCAAAAGCTTTCTTAGAAGAAGGGTCTAAATTAAAAGCCTACGTTTTCTTTAAAGGTCGTTCGATTATCTTTAAAGATCAAGGAGAGATCTTATTATTACGTTTAGCTCAAGAACTTGAAGAAGTTGGAAAAGTTGAACAAATGCCTAAATTAGAAGGTAAAAGAATGATTATGATGATGGGACCTAAAAAATAATTTTAGGTTTCATCTCCAAAATATAAAACGTTTTAATTTTAAATACAATTTGTAATCATGCCAAAATTAAAAACAAAATCTGGAGCGAAAAAACGTTTCAAATTAACAGGAACTGGTAAAATTAAAAGAAAACACGCTTTTAAAAGCCACATCTTAACTAAAAAAGAGACTAAACAAAAACGTAACTTAACTCAAACAGGATTAGTTGATGCTGCTGATGTTAAGTCTGTAAAGTCTCAATTAGCTTTAAGATAATCCAATTTAGATAAGAGAAATCTTATCTGGTTTATTAATTCATTATTTAACCCTGTTGATGGGCCTTAAAGTAGAGTAATCTCGCCCACATCAAAAAAATTAAAAATTATGCCAAGATCAGTAAATGCTGTAGCGTCAAGAGCGCGTAGAAAAAGAGTTTTAAAACTTGCTAAAGGATATTTCGGAAGACGTAAAAACGTTTGGACTGTTGCTAAAAATGCAGTAGAAAAAGGTTTACAATACGCTTACCGTGATAGACGTCAAAAGAAAAGAAATTTCCGTGCGTTATGGATTCAAAGAATTAACGCAGGTGCAAGATTACACGGAATGTCTTATTCTCAATTCATGGGAGCTACTAAAAAGGCAGGTATCGAATTAAACCGTAAAGTATTAGCGGATTTAGCGATGAACCACCCAGAAGCTTTCAAAGCAATCGTAGAAAAAGTAAAATAATTTAACTTATATAATTAAAACGTTTTAAAACTTGGCTTTTGCCAAGTTTTTTTTTATTCATAATTTTGATAGCACACCAATTAAAATTACATGAATTCTAAGGATTTAATCCAAAACATTTGGCCATTCTTCATTGTCTTTTTCTGCTACAATTTTATAGCATTAGCTATGACACAATATTTTGGCCGAGATGATTTTCATTTAATCGTAAATCAATTTCATACTCCATTTTTAGACACTTTCTTTAAATTTTATACCGATTACGGTACAACAGGTTTCCTTTTTGTACTTATTACATACATCGCATATAAAAGCAATTGGATAACGTTAGGTTATGCATTAATAACTGAAGGTATTGCTTCTTTGATCAATACATTGGTAAAGAAAACGTATTTTAAACACGTACATCGACCATCATATTATTTCAATCAAAAACATATCGATTTATATTTAATTGAAGGTGATCGATTACAAATTCCTTACACATTTCCATCAGGACACACATTGTTGGCGGTTATAATTGCAATGACATTATGTACCATGATAAAAAATAGAGTCTTACAATTTATCATTGCACTGCATTTCCCTCTGATTGCATTCAGCCGAATTTACTTATCTAAACACTTTGCAATTGATACAATTGGTGGTGCTATGCTTGGTTTCTTCACTTTTATTTTAGTATATTATATCTTAAATAATTTAAATAAAGACTTTCTTTACAAACCCATAATTAAACGAAAAAATGCAGCAGGATAAAAAATTAAAAATAAGCCTAATTCAGTACGATGTAATTTGGGAAGATGCAAAAGCTAACCACGATTATTTAGATAAAATCTTAGAAAATCATCAAACAGATATAATTCTTTTACCAGAAATGTTTGCTTCAGGATTTTCGATGGCTGTAGATCAGATAGGTGAAAAACCTTTCGGACCAACATTTCAATGGATGGAACAAAAAGCGAAAGAGTTAAATTGTGCTGTTGCAGGAAGTGTATCTACGTTAGAAAATGATAAATATTTTAATCGTTTTTACTTCGTAACACCAAATAGTGGGATTTATATGTACGATAAAAAACACTTATTTTCTTATGGGAAAGAAGCCACAGTTTACTCTGCTGGAGATAAAATTGTAACGATTGAATACAAAGGTTGGAAAATTAGACCAATTGTTTGTTACGATCTACGTTTCCCAGTTTGGATTCGCAATACAGAAGAAAATCCGTACGATTTATTGCTGTGTAATGCAAGTTGGCCTAAAGCTCGTCGAGAAGCATGGATTACGCTTTTAAAAGCGCGTGCGATGGAAAACATGGCGTATGTAGCCGGAGTAAATAGAACGGGAATTGATGGCTATGATTTAGAATATAAAGGCGATTCTCATTTGTTTGATACCTTGGGAGAAGATTTAGAAGTCATAAATTCTCATCCCGAAATCTTACAATTCGAAATTGATAAAGAAAAACAAGATAAAACACGTAAACATTTTAATTTCTTAAATGATCGTGATTCCTTTTATTTTGGTTAAATAATAGCTCTTATTGTAATATGAAGATTATTAAATTTCTATCAAAATATTTTGTTTTTGTATGTCTAAGTTTTGTTGCATTATATATCTTCTTGAATAATTATTTTGATAATGCAACTCAAGAAAATTATAGATATAGTATTGCTACTTTGACTAAAACAACTAGTAAAGGTAAAGGTGGATGGGGAAATGAGTATAATTATATTTTCAAAAATTCTACTGAAAAAGGAAGAGATAATATTACAGAAGACAGTGTTGAATATTATAAATCAAAAATAGGTTCTACATTCTTAATTAAGATTCATTCAAATAAATGGGTTAATAGGTATTTTTTTACAAGTCGAATTTATATCAATAAACCTGCTCCAGACAATATAAAAGAAGCTCCATCAGAAGGGTGGAAAGAATTACCCAAATGGGCAAAATAATAGCTCAACTTTTGGTTGAGCTTTATATACATTTAAGATTATATATTTTTCATCACTTCATCCGCTGTATCCAACCCTTGATAAAACGCTTCTTCAAAAATCGATATTCCACTTAGATCTGAATGTGCAAAGAAAATTTGATTGTTGATGTTTTTCTTTAATTCTGATTTTTCTTTCGAGAATAAAAATCCTTTTGTTGGACTTATCATTCCGTGACCACGGCGAAAAATCTCAATTGATTCAATGTATTTATCAATAGTATAATGCGCTTTTGACAAATCTTCGATGATGATTTTTTTCCAATCTTCATCATTCATCTCATACATTTTACGTCTTAATTGATTCAAATCATCGCCTTCCAAACTATGAAAATAGGTAATTACAAAAGGACTTTTAAATTGTCCCAATGATTGATGCTGGGCATAAATATATCCTAAACCATTTCCGTCATGTATTACATTATCCCAAGCCAAAGGAACACCGTCAGCAATAGGAAAACGTTTTAAAACGATCGTCGCAATTATCCATGGTGCATAGTGGAAAGATTTTGTTGTTTCTTTACGATTTGGAAGCAAATATTGATTGACAAATTGTGGAGCGCAATTTATTACCTTTTTAGCTTTAATGATTTTTGATTGATTCGATTTCTCATCATAAACCAAACATTCAACGTGCGTATCTTTCGAATTAATTTGATAAACTAAATGCTGATTCAATGTTTTTTCTTTCGCATATTTGGATAGATGATTTACCAATCGTTGATTCCCTTCTTGCCACGTTAAAACTAAACCATCATAGGTTTTGAAATCGTGTTTACGAGCAGCGAAATAATGAATTCCAGCAAATGCAGAAGTTTGTTTAATTCCTGTTCCATAATCATCACGGCAACAATAATTCACATATATAAATAGATTTTTAGAAGTGAATTTTTCTTGAATCAACCATTCTTCCATCGATAAATTATCTAACTTAAAATATGAATGTTGTTTTGAAGAATTTCTCATCGGAATATCAAAAACATACAAATCATCTTCCCCTTTTAATAAAGTGAATTCATTCATTATTTTGAAAAATAAATCAAATTCATCTTTTTCTTTTTGATCTAATCCATAACGAGGAATCAAACCATCTTGCCAATAATTTTTAATAAATAATCGTTCGTGAGGTGCGTAGGTTAGTTGTTCTTCATCAAAAATAGGTTGATTATTTTCGTCAGAATTTCGAATAATTTTTTCCTCTGAAAGGAAATCTAAAATTTCCAGATTCGAAGCATTCGGAATTGGCAAATAATGCGCACCTAATGGATATTTAGAATATTCATTTTCTCCACCTGTTGAATTTCCACCTACTTTTTCTTCTAATTCTAATAATAAAAAATCATTAAATCCTTTTTGACTTAATCGGCGCGCAGCAGATAAACCTGCAATTCCACCACCTATTATTAAAATAGAAGTTTCGATTTCTGAAGTTGGTTTAGGGAAATTAGGAAATCTAAGTCGATGACCTAAAATATGATTCGTTCCGGTTAACTTCAAAAACAAATCATTTCCTTTCTTTTTACACGCATTTAGAAAAGTTAATCCAATGGTAAAAAGTGCAGATTGTTTAATAAAATCTCGTCTCGACCAATTAGATTTTACTCCATTCTTCATCAAAATAACGTACTAAAATTTGATTATCTAAACGATTAATTTCAACTTCACGAGGAGCAATATCATCAGGAAAATCTGTTAATTTTTTAAAATCGTAATCATAATATTTTAATCCTTCAACTTTATTCACCACTCGATTCAGATTGATCTTCATTTCAGGTGAAAACAACGTAAATCCCCATTCACCAAAAGAAGGAACATAGGTATGATAAGCTTGATTATTTGGGAAAATAGAACCAATTGTTTCATTGACACACCAAAAAGATTTTGGCGCAAAATAAGGAGAAGTCGTTTGCACAGCAACCACAGCTTGTGAATCTAAACTTTGCATTAAACTACGATAAAAAGTTGTTGTGTATAATTTTCCTAAACTGTAATTCGATGGATCCGGAAAATCGATAATAACAACGTCAAATTTCTTGGTATTGTTTTTTATCCAAATAAATGCATCTGTATTGATAACCGTTGTACGCGGATCGTTTAAAGTATTTTTATTATAATCGACTAATATTTCGTTGGTTTTGAAAAGATCTGTCATTCCTTCATCTAAATCGACCAAGGTAATTTCTTTTACTTGTGGATATTTATAAACTTCGCGTGCAGCCAATCCATCACCACCTCCCAAAATTAAAACACGTTCTGGATTTTTAGTTGCAGCCATCGCTGGATGTACTAAAACTTCGTGATAACGATATTCGTCTTTCGTATTGAATTGTAAATTATTGTTTAAAAATAATTGATAATCGCCTTTATTTTCGGTTAAAACGATGCGTTGATAGGTGGTAGAATGTTCGTAAATGATTCGATTCGCGTACAGTTGATTTTCAGAATATTTTAAAATATCATTAGAGTAAACTAATAAAATAATTAAAATTAATAAACTCGCGAAAGATTTTAATTTCAGTTGTTTTGGTTTAACCAATTCTTCTTTTAGATAGAAACACAAAACGATTCCGACCAAAGTATTTATTATTCCGAAAAATAAAGAGGTTCCCATCACACCTAATTTTGGTAATAATAAAATGGGAAATAATACTGAGGCGATTAAAGCACCAATATAATCGAAAGTGAAAACATTGGAAATTAATTCACGAAATTCTACTCGATCTTTTAAAATACTCATCAACAGAGGAATTTCCATACCAGCTAAACATCCTGTTAAAAAAACAAAGAAGTAAAGCAAAAACTGAAAATGTTCGACATGTTGAAATAATAAAAATAAAATAACCGCGCTTGAACCACCTATTATACCAATTAATAATTCGATTTCGATGAAACGATCAAAAATATTTTTCTTAATGAATTTAGCTAAATATGAGCCTACGCCCATGGAAAAAAGATAAATTCCTATGACAAACGAAAACTGACGAACTGAATCTCCTAATAAATAACTTGCCAATGCACCTGCTACTAATTCGTAAATTAGTCCACAAGTTGAAATAATAAACACGGCAACAAGAAGAAATATTTCGAAATGTTTTTGTTTCGTTATTTTTTTATCCATGAATCGCTGCCGCAATGATAATTGAGATTCCTAAAATCATAGATCCAAAAACAATTGCTAAAGCCATGTTTTTGTTTTCTACGATTTCTTTCCATGATTTTTCTGGCGTTAAACGTTCCATTATCCAATAAGCAACCAATAAAACAGCAACTCCGATAATTGAATAAACAATTGAAGCGATGATTCCTTTATAAAATAATTCTAATTCCATAGTTTTTAATTTTTATTTGTGTCCAGATCCGTCTGTACTATAACTCCTGTAATAATGCGTACGCGAACCTGTGTATGTATGATCTTCTAAATAATTAAGAGAAGTTGAAGTTGTACATTCTTCTAAATAATTGATGTAAATGTTATAAGCTGTAAATAAAATTAACCCTCCAATAATGATATATTTTAATTGATAAAGCTTCAAAATATCATCGTAGCTTACATGTGTTAAATTGCTATAAAATGGATTACCATCAATTAGAAATTTATTATTGTAAATTAAATAACCTATTAAAAATAGTATTCCAAGAGCTACAATAAGTGGTAAATAACGAATATCGCCATGCATTAAACGATAATCAATATTATAATCAATGGGTTGATTTAAGTTAGAACTTGTTTCAAAAACCATGTGATAAGTTCCTGCAGGAATTTTACAAAATTCTACGGTTACACCACTCGCGTAATTGATGTTATTATCATAATGAACTAACATTTTTGATTCCCTAACTTCATTGGTCGTTTCGTTTACCAATTTCACCCATAGATTCAAATCTTTATTATTTGTTTCAGAAATACCATCAAAGATTAATTTTTTAGTATTTCCTGTAAGTTTAAAACTTTGACCTATAAATTGATTTGAAGTTTCAGCAGATGTAAATTTTTCCTCAATATTCACTTTTTGCTTACGAAGATTATTAAGATTAATCAACATAAAAATGAAAACAAGAACAACAGCTAATAATCCAAATAATTTAAAAAATAATAACTGTGCATCTGTTCCTATATAACCGACAGATTTAGCATTTTTAAAATAATTTCGGAATTGATCAATAGACAAATAGGCACCAGAATAAAATTCTTTTTTTCCATCAATAAGCTCTTCTGAGATAAATTTATTTTCGTTAGAAGTATTGATATACGTGGAATTTGTCGTTGCTCCATTTAAATCTTCAAATACAAAACCGACTGCATTGATTACTTTACATTTATCAATGAAAGTCAGATTATATTTATGTCTAGATAATTTTACGGTCTCCTCGTCTATAAATTCTAAATCTTTTTCATCAATTACCTGTAACTGACTAAAATAATCATACGCATGAGAAAAATAAATATCATCATCATTAGCTGATAAACCCACATATTCGTAATGCACGATACCTGAATCATCTCTGCGCTCTATTATAGTAATTATATGGTAAGTTTTATTCTTTACCCGTATTTTTTCATTTAATTCAGTTACAACACTTTTAGAAAGTTCATCAAATTTTTTGTCATATTTGAATTCAGTTCCTAAGATAAGCCCTTTATAATCTGTTTTAAAATAACTGTGACACGAAGGACAAACATAACCTTTGTAATCCTTTACTTCTACAGCAAACGATTGATTATGCTCACATTTTGGACAAACAATATTCATAGCTTAACGATTGACCAAAGTTTCATTTAAAACATCTGCTTTAAAATATTGTTTAAATGCATCACCTATTTTAAGGACTTTTTCAGTGTTATCTTTTAGATAATTACATAAATATATATCCAGAGTTAATTGATTAAATTCTGGCCATGTATGGATACATATATGAGATTCCATCAAACAAATTGCTGCTGTAAATCCATCAGTGTCGAATTGATGCGAAGAAATTCCTACAATTTGTAATTCCTCACGTAAAATTAATTCTTTAGAATATTGAATAAAACTCTCTAATGAAGTTAATAGTTCTACATCACCAACTTTTAAAGTTAATAATTGATGTAAACCAGGAGAGTAATTGTGATTCATTATTTTTTTATAGTGATTAGTAGTCAAAAATAACAAATATATTATAAATGCAAAACGTTTGTGTAGCCCTAAGATATTCTACTTCAAACAATTTTGTTGATAGTTAATTATAAAATTAAATTAATTAGATTCGAAATAGAATTAACAGTATAAATATGATGAATAATTTAGACTAATATTTTGCTTGATGAATCATATATCATCTAAAGTGAAAGATTTACGTAAAGTATAAACACAAAAAATCCCCAACCAATTAAATGATTGAGGATTCTTTTTAAAAACTGGCGGCGACCTACTCTCCCGCAATAGCAGTACCATCGGCGCTGAAAGGCTTAACTTCTCTGTTCGGAATGGGAAGAGGTGAGCCCTTTCGCTATAACCACCCTAATTTCTTAGATATTTTTATTTAGGTTTGATTCCTAATATATTATCAACATTATTAGATACTTGAATACAAGTGTTTGTTTTATTTATTTTGATACAATCCAGTACACAATTCAAATAAGATTAACTAACCTTCTCTATGACGGTTAAATTAATATTTGAAAAAGTTTATGGGTAATTAGTACTACTCGACTATGACATCACTGCCTTTACATCTATAGCCTATCAACGTGGTAGTCTGCCACGACCCTTTAAAGAAGTCTAATCTTGCGGCGAGTTTCGCACTTATATGCTTTCAGTGCTTATCTCATCCAAACGTAGCTACTCAGCGGTGCACCTGGCGGCACAACTGATACACCAGAGGTTTGTTCAACACGGTCCTCTCGTACTAGAGTCAAGTCCGCTCAAACTTCTAACGATCACAACAGATAGAGACCGAACTGTCTCACGACGTTCTGAACCCAGCTCGCGTGCCACTTTAATGGGCGAACAGCCCAACCCTTGGGACCTTCTCCAGCCCCAGGATGTGACGAGCCGACATCGAGGTGCCGAACCTCCCCGTCGATGTGAGCTCTTGGGGGAGACTAGCCTGTTATCCCCGGAGTACCTTTTATCCTTTGAGCGATGGCCCTTCCATACGGAACCACCGGATCACTATGTCCTGCTTTCGCACCTGCTCGGCTTGTTGGCCTCACAGTCAAGCACCCTTATGCCATTACACTCTACGCACGGTTACCAAGCGTGCTGAGGGTACCTTTGAAAGCCTCCGTTACTCTTTTGGAGGCGACCACCCCAGTCAAACTACCCACCATGCACTGTCCTCCCGAAGGGAGTTAGGCTCCAAGTAAATAAAGGGTGGTATTTCAACAATGACTCCACAACACCTAGCGATGCTGCTTCATAGTCTCCCACCTATCCTACACATTATTTACCCGAAGTCAATACAAAGCTATAGTAAAGGTTCACAGGGTCTTTTCGTCCCGTTGCGATTAACCGGCATCTTCACCGATACTACAATTTCACCGAGCTCATGGTTGAGACAGTGCCCAGATCGTTACACCATTCGTGCAGGTCGGAACTTACCCGACAAGGAATTTCGCTACCTTAGGACCGTTATAGTTACGGCCGCCGTTTACTGGGGCTTCAGTTAAGAGCTTCGCCGAAGCTAACCCCCTTCCTTAACCTTCCAGCACCGGGCAGGTGTCAGACCCTATACGTCATCTTTCGATTTTGCAGAGTCCTGTGTTTTTGATAAACAGTCGCCTGGGCCTTTTTACTGCGGCTGACATTACTGCCAGCGTCTCTTCTCCCGAAGTTACGAGACTATTTTGCCTAATTCCTTAACCATGACTCACTCGAGCGCCTTAGGATACTCTCCTCGACCACCTGTGTCGGTTTACGGTACGGGCTGCTTCTCTCGCTATTTCTAGGGACAATGTTCAGTGGATTATCACGCCACCCGAAGGCTTTGTGTACTATCCTTAGTTTACCTAAGTTCAACGTACTATTCCGTCAGTACGCACCACCTACGATCATCCGTCACTTTTGTTGAGAGCAGGTACGGGAATATTAACCCGTTTGCCATCCACTACCCCCTTCGGGTTCGTGTTAGGTCCCGACTAACCCTAAGCTGATTAGCATAGCTTAGGAAACCTTAGTCTTACGGCGAATAAGTTTCTCACTTATTTTATCGTTACTCATGCCTACATTTTCTTTTCTATAAACTCCACCACCCATTACCAGGTGACTTCGACGTCGATAGAATGCTCCCCTACCAGTAGTACTAATGTACTAATCCATAGCTTCGGTAATATGCTTATGCCCGATTATTATCCATGCCGGATCGCTCGACTAGTGAGCTGTTACGCACTCGTTAAATGAATAGCTGCTTCCAAGCTAACATCCTAGCTGTCTATGCAATCCAACCGCGTTTTTTCAACTTAGCATATATTTGGGACCTTAGCTGATGGTCTGGGTTCTTTCCCTCTCGGACATGGACCTTAGCACCCATGCCCTCACTGCCTAGAAACATATATTAGCATTCGGAGTTTGTCAGGAATTGGTAGGCGGTGAAGCCCCCGCATCCAATCAGTAGCTCTACCTCTAATATACTTCACTAAACGCTGCACCTAAATGCATTTCGGGGAGTACGAGCTATTTCCCAGTTTGATTGGCCTTTCACCCCTACCCACAGGTCATCCGAAGACTTTTCAACGTCAACCGGTTCGGTCCTCCACTTTGTGTTACCAAAGCTTCAACCTGCCCATGGGTAGATCACAAGGTTTCGCGTCTAATACCACTGACTGCATCGCCCTATTCAGACTCGCTTTCGCTTCGGCTCCGTACCTGAAGTACTTAACCTTGCCAGTGACATTAACTCGTAGGCTCATTATGCAAAAGGCACGCCGTCACACTTTCGTGCTCCGACCGCTTGTAGGCGTACGGTTTCAGGTTCTATTTCAACTATCTATTCGATATGCTTTTCACCTTTCCTTCACAGTACTAGTTCACTATCGGTCTTTGAGGAGTATTTAGCCTTGGAAGATGGTCCTCCCATATTCGGACAGAATTTCTCGTGTTCCGCCTTACTCGTTATCAACTATATAACCTTTTCGCTTACAGGACTATCACCCTCTTCGGTTAACCTTTCCAGGTTATTCTGCTAAAATTATAAAGTCTTTAGGGCTAATCCGCGTTCGCTCGCCACTACTTACGGAATCTCAATTGATTTCTTTTCCTATTGGTACTTAGATGTTTCAGTTCCCAACGTTCGCTCTCACTTACGTGAGTGACATGTCTTCAACATGCCGGGTTGTCCCATTCGGAAATCTACGGATTAATGCGTATGTGCCGCTCCCCGTAGCTTATCGCAGCTTATCACGTCCTTCATCGCCTCTCAAAGCCTAGGCATCCGCCGTACGCCCTTAGTAACTTTTTTCATAATTTAACCGTCATATTAATGAGCGGTTATGTTAATCTTACTCGTTTTTTGTTTAATTGTATACCTTCAATGCCGAATTAAATCGTTTATTTATTTAATTCTATATTGCTTTGATTAATTTCTTAATCTCTGTTTGATTGTATGTCGTTAACAATTTTCTTGTTATCTTTTTCTAATAATGTCAATGAACTCTTCTGCTTTTCACGAAGTTCGAATTTCGAGTTTCGTTTATAGCTTGGTGGAGAATATCGGAGTCGAACCGATGACCTCTTGCGTGCAAGGCAAGCGCTCTAGCCAGCTGAGCTAATCCCCCTCTTTATTTCTATTAGTAGTCTCAGGCAGACTCGAACTGCCGACCTCTACATTATCAGTGTAGCGCTCTAACCAGCTGAGCTATGAGACTCTTTAATACTCTTAAAGAGTGGTCTTTTGTAATATATATCTTTGAAATCAAATCCGACAGTAAATAAAACCGAATAAAACAGTCAATCTTCTAATTTAATAGAAGAAAATTCGTCGTTCTCTAAAAATGAGATGTTCCAGCCGCACCTTCCGGTACGGCTACCTTGTTACGACTTAGCCCTAGTTACCAGTTTTACCCTAGGCAGCTCCTGTTACGGTCACCGACTTCAGGTACCCCCAGCTTCCATGGCTTGACGGGCGGTGTGTACAAGGCCCGGGAACGTATTCACCGCATCATGGCTGATATGCGATTACTAGCGATTCCAGCTTCATAGAGTCGAGTTGCAGACTCCAATCCGAACTGAGATAAGTTTTCGAGATTCGCATCTTGTTGCCAAGTAGCTGCCCTCTGTACTTACCATTGTAGCACGTGTGTAGCCCAAGACGTAAGGGCCGTGATGACTTGACGTCGTCCCCACCTTCCTCTCAACTTGCGTTGGCAGTCTCATTAGAGTCCCCGTCTTTAAACGCTGGCAACTAATGATAGGGGTTGCGCTCGTTGCAGGACTTAACCTAACACCTCACGGCACGAGCTGACGACAGCCATGCAGCACCTTGCATTCTGTCCGAAGAAATATCTGTTTCCAAATACGTCATTATGCATTTAAGCCTTGGTAAGGTTCCTCGCGTATCATCGAATTAAACCACATGCTCCACCGCTTGTGCGGGCCCCCGTCAATTCCTTTGAGTTTCATTCTTGCGAACGTACTCCCCAGGTGGGATACTTATAACTTTCGCTTAGCCACTGAATCCGAAAATCCAACAGCAAGTATCCATCGTTTACGGCGTGGACTACCAGGGTATCTAATCCTGTTCGCTCCCCACGCTTTCGTCCATCAGCGTCAGTTGAGGCTTAGTGACCTGCCTTCGCAATTGGTGTTCTGCGTAATATCTAAGCATTTCACCGCTACACTACACATTCCAGCCACTGCAACCTCACTCAAGACCAACAGTATCAATGGCAGTTCCATCGTTAAGCGATGGGCTTTCACCACTGACTTATTGGTCCGCCTACGGACCCTTTAAACCCAATAAATCCGGATAACGCTTGCACCCTCCGTATTACCGCGGCTGCTGGCACGGAGTTAGCCGGTGCTTATTCATATGGTACCTTCAGCTACTCACACGTAAGTAGGTTTATCCCCATATAAAAGAAGTTTACAACCCATAAGGCCGTCATCCTTCACGCGGGATGGCTGGATCAGGCTTCCACCCATTGTCCAATATTCCTCACTGCTGCCTCCCGTAGGAGTCTGGTCCGTGTCTCAGTACCAGTGTGGGGGTTCACCCTCTCAGGCCCCTAAAGATCGTTGACTTGGTGAGCCGTTACCTCACCAACTATCTAATCTTACGCATGCCTATCCTACTGCGATAAATCTTTCAAGTGTCTCTGATGCCAGAATCACTGTTATAAGGTATTAATCTTCTTTTCAAAAGGCTATCCCTTTCAGTAGGGCAAGTTGCATACGCGTTACGCACCCGTGCGCCGGTCTCTCAGTAGCAAGCTACTAATACCCCTCGGCTTGCATGTGTTAAGCCTCCCGCTAGCGTTCATCCTGAGCCAGGATCAAACTCTCCATTGTAAATAAATATTGTTTGAAGCTTAACGCTTCTATGTTTTACAACTTCGAATTTCCTTTAGCTCTATTATTCAAGGATTGACCGTTAATTTATATTCGGCTTTTATTTCTTCTGTCTATATTGTAATTTCAAATGAACTTCTCGTTTCATGCAAACTTCTTTCGTTGTTTGCGGTTGCAAAGGTAAGACTTATTTTTAAACTGCAAAATAAATTTTCATTTATTTTTTCTCGTTATTAACTTCGGTCATTCACCTCGCTATTTCAATTTTCAATACTACTCGTCTTTCGTATTGAGAGTGCAAATATAGGACAAGATATTTCAGCTTTCCAAATCGTTTTGTGAATTATTTTACATAAAAGTCTTAACTGACTGAACAGAAGCTAAATATTTTTTGAAATTAATTTAGATATGTGATTTGGTGTTTCGTTTTCTGTAGAATTAGGTAGTTTTCTATATTATATATAGTATGCTTTCATTTTTGTCTTGACACAAAAACGAAACAAAATTATATAAATATTAAGTATGATGCGATTCTGAAACGAGTTCAGAATGACGAAATGGAATATATATAAAGTAACAATGGAAGTGATAGCCGGAATTGATTATTTTGTAATGGATGCTTCACTAAAAAAGCAGACATTACGAAATACTTTGATGAACGGACTCGCGAAACTGAGTTGCGAAGCAAGGAAGGTTTAAAATCATTTATTAAAATGTATTTTTGAAAAAACATTACTATATGGAAGAATCCAACTATCAAGATATAATTAAGAGTATATATAATAGAATTAAAGAAGAGGGAAATCCTGGGGAAACTGCGAAATACATATCTGAATTAGCAAAGGTTGATGGGAATAAATTTGGTGTAGGACTGAAATTGTTAAATGGGCAACAATTTGGAGAAGGTGACTATCAAGAAAAATTTTCAATCCAAAGTATTTCTAAAGTATTGATTTTAGCTTTAGCGTATAGAACACTTGGTGAAGAAATTTGGAAACGTGTAGATGTAGAACCTTCTGGAAATCCTTTTAATTCGTTATACCAATTAGAAGCGGATAAGGGAATCCCAAGAAATCCATTTATTAATGCTGGTGCATTGGTCGTTTGTGATGTTTTGATCGACTTAAGTGATAATCCTAAAAAGTATTTTTTAGATTTTTTAAAAGAAGTATCAGGAATTAAGGATATTGATTTTTCGTATGATATTGCAAAAAGCGAGTTGGAAACTGCATTTAGAAATACTGCATTAACCAATTTTATTAAAGCTTTAGGAAATATTAAAAATTCGCCTGACGAAGTTCTTGATTTGTATTGCCATATCTGTTCTATAGAAATGACATGTGAAGAAGTTTGTGAAACTTTTTCTTTTTTAGCAAATCAAGGTGCGAATTCATCTAACAATAAAGTTATTATTAGCCCAAGTCAAACAAAACGTATCAATGCAATTATGCAAACTTGTGGGTTTTATGATGAATCTGGTGAATTTACCTTTAGAGTTGGATTACCAGGTAAAAGTGGTGTTGGTGGTGGAATTGTTGCTGTTATGCCCAAACAATATGTTGTAACAGTTTGGAGTCCAAAATTAAATCCGAAAGGTAACTCTTACCGAGGAATGAAATTTTTGGAAGATTTCACAACAGCAACCGAAAACTCTATTTTTTAGAAGATATAATTTTCATTACAGCTTCTACTGTTTGCTCTAAATTAAGGTTTGAATTATCCACTTCTATTGCATCTTCTGCTTTACGAAGTGGAGAATATTCTCTTGTAGAATCGATGTGATCTCTTTCAATAACATTTTTCAGAACCTCATCAAAAGAAATGGTTTTACCCTCACGTTCAAACTCTAAAAAACGACGCTTTGCTCGAATTTCTGCAGAAGCTGTAATGAAGATTTTAATATCGGCATTTGGAAAAACTGTTGTCCCAATGTCGCGACCATCCATTACAATTCGTTTATTTTCGCCCATTTTTTGTTGTAGCGCAACGCAATAATCTCTAACTTCTGGAATAACAGCAATTGGACTAACCATTGAGGAAACTTGTAATCCTCTGATTTCATCCTCAACGTTAACTCCATTTAAATAAGTTTCGTTAAGATTATTAGCTGTATTATATCTAAAATCGATAAAAATTTCTTCTAAGCGAGGAACTAATTGTTCAACTAATACTTTATTACCTTCGATTAAATCATTTTGATAAGCAAATAATGTAACAGCTCTATACATTGCACCACTATCGATGTGTGTATATCCCAGTTGTTTTGCTATTAATTTCGACAATGAACTTTTTCCTGTCGAAGAATGACCATCAATCGCTATAATTAAATCTTGTTTCATTTAAATTATGAATAGTTGACAAAGATACATAATTGTTAATAATATAAATTTAATTAGTACCAAGGATTACTTCTCCAGTAATTTCGCCCTTGTACGATACGATCTAAATTGATTATTAAACTAAAATGATTAGCACCTCCTGAAGTATGATAATTCCCGTGACCGAATTCGAATCTAAAGGCATTCATTCGGATTCCGAATCCATAAGTTAAACCAGAAAAAGAACGAATTCCGTCTACAGCTAATTCATTACCACGTTTAAAATTATAACCTAAACGAAGATTAAAATCACGCCCTGGAAATAATTCAGCTCCGACTGCTAAATGATCAATAGCTTTACGACCTCCTGAGACTTCTTGTCCAGTTTTATTATATGTCTGCGAAATATCGAATTTTTGTAAATCGTGCAGTGTTAAACTTAATTCTAACGGAACATATTCTAACTCGTGAGCGATACCAAAATTTACTTGAAAAGGTAAATCTTCTTTCAGCCCATTATAAGTTTCGGTTTGTTTACCGATGTTTCTGAAAGCTAAACCAATTTTAACTCGATCATCAAAATTATGATACGAAACACCTAAATCAGCAGCTATGGCTGAAGATTTATACATTTCTATTGTCGAATTAATGTATTTAAGATTTGCACCAACTGTCCAATAATCTGCAATTTCGCGAGCATAACCAATTGTAATTGCTGCATCTTTTGCTGTAAAATCACCGACAACAGTACCAATTTCGTTTGTACCAACCAAGTCACCATAATCTACCATCTGACCATGTAAAGAAACATAATCAAATTCTGAAATACGATAAACTCCTGAAAAAGACGCGTTTTTGATATCTGCAATATGCGAAACATAATTCACACCAAATTGCCCATGCATTTCTTTATTCATCAAGGCTGGATTGGCCAAAGCATTGTTTGGATCGGCGTCCCAAGAAGTGACATTATAACCTCCTAAAGCTGCATGTTTTGCTGAATTGGTAAGATTTAAAAATTCGTACACGCGAGTTCCATCTTGAGCATTGGCTGCAAAAGACATTCCTAATAACAATAAAGCGTATAGTTTTTTAAACATTCAGCAAATTTATACTTTTTGTAGATATAACGTAAAGTATTTTATTTTGGTATCAATACTTCAAAAATTAGGAGATACACTTTTATTAATTACTTATATTTACTTGTAAATCATAACCAATGGAAATAATAGCCATATTGATGGTGATTATTATATTTATTTTATTAAATCAGAAAATATCAGGTTTGAGAAATGAAATAGATTATTTAAACACTAAAATCAAACACTTAAGAGATGATTTAGAAAAGATAACTTCTAATGAATCTAAACCTCGTGAAACTAAAGTTGAGCAAACAATTGATGAAAAATCTAAAATTGTAACAAATTCTGAACCCGAACTCAAACCTCAACAAATTGTATATACAAGTAAAAAAGTTGAATTAGAAACTTTTAAACCTGTTGAATCCTTTCCTGAATACGAGCCACAAGAAACTTTTATTGATAAAACTATTGAATTTTTAAAAGAAAACTTTCTAACCGTTATTGGGATTATTACTCTTGTTCTTGGTATTGGATATTTTGTAAAATATGCGATTGACCAAAATTGGATCAATGAAACTTTCCGAGTAATTATTGGAATATTTATAGGTTTAGGAATTATTGGAATTGGCCATTACTTAAGAAAAAAATACGATGTTTTTTCATCGATTTTAGTTGGTGGCGGAATCTCGGTCTTGTATTTTACCATCACAATCGCGTTTAGAGAATATGCTTTATTCGATCAAAACTTTGCTTTTATCCTTTTAGCATTCGTTACCTTACTTTCAATCATTTTATCGTTTATCTATAATCAGCAAGTATTATTTATCTTCTCTATTTTAGGCGGATTTGCTGCTCCTTTAATGATCAGCACCGGCGAAAGTAACTACGTCTTTTTATTTACCTATTTGTTAATCCTAAACCTTGGCACACTATATATACTTTGGAGAAAGCAATGGTTTTATCCAGGCGCTATATCTTTTGCATTATCCATTATCTTTTTAGGTTCTTGGGTTACTGATCCTTCAAGCAAAATCATGTTCCTTTTCCTTGGAGTATTTTTTATTCTGTTTTTGGTTTACGCAATGCTACCGGTATTTACTAAAAGAAAAATGGATGTTTCGCATCAAATATTATATGTTTCTAATGTCATTGTATTTACTGTACTTGGAATATTTACATACACGCATTATTATGCAGATTTTCAATCTATAGTTCCAGTTATTTTGATGTTTATAAACCTTGGAATTTACTTTATTTACAAGGATAAAGACAAAATTTTGGCCGATACGTCACTTGCTTTAACAATAGCATTAATAACATTATCGATCGGAATTGAATTTGAAACAAGTGTAATTACAGCTCTTTGGGCAGTATTATCTAGTATCTTATTATTTTTATGGAAACAGTCAAAAAATTCAATTTTCAAAGCGTCATTTATCGCTTTAATTCCAATCTTCTTTATTTCGTTAATTATTAACTGGCTTCGATATGTGTTGGATTTAGAAGATTATCCAATACTTTTTAATCCAGTATTTATAACAAGTGGATTTGTATTTATTTGTTCTTTAATAAATATCTATTTGATAAAAGATTTTGATGAAAATGAAAAATTCTTAAGTTTTGAAATTCATAAAGCCAAGAATTTATTCTCTATCATTTCTATCCTATTTATTTATCTAGGATTTTTGTTCGAGATTATCTACCAAACAGAAAAACATTTCACACTAAATATCATCTGTGGAATTGCTTTCTTGTATTCTATCTATTTTATTTCGATCGTTTTATTAGTAAGCAAAGCGTTTAATATTAACACCATTACGAAATATTATGTCGGAATTATCAATTTCGTGTTGATGATACTTTATCCAATTATTATTTTGATTGCAGATGAAATTATCATTCATCAAAAACCTATCAGCTATTATTTGATATACATATTATACATCATTCCGTTTATATACTTTACCATTCGATTTTTAAATAAGAATGAGTTCAAGGATTTAAAACAATCTTTATTCAGTCAATGGTTTGTGTTTGTCGCAACGGTATTCATTATTAGTTTCGAAATTTACAATGCCTATATAATTGGATTTACTGGCGTAAAAGATTTTGAAGCTTTTAATAAACATATTGACATTTATTCGATGATAATTCTACCTATTGTTTGGGCAATTTTAGGTTGCATCGTAATTTACTTTGGATTTAAGAAGAATGAAAAAAATCTACCGATTATGGGATTTGCCTTATTCGGATTAATCATCTTAAAACTTTACGCTGTTGATGTATGGCAAATGAGTAATATTTTTAGAATAATATCATTCACTATTTTAGGAATTCTAATTTTGATCACTTCCTTTATTTATCAGAAACTGAAAAAAGTTATGATTGATTTATTTGATCAAAATGAAAAATAATAAACAAAAAAAGCTGATTCTTATGAATCAGCTTTTTCAATTTTTATAGAATGAATTAACTTTCGCACATCATCAGATGCTGGTAATTCGAAAATTTCTAATTTAAAGAATGGAACTACGGCAAACAAATGATCAAAAATATCACCCATTATCCCTTCATATTCTGCCCAAACAGTCGTATTCGTAAACATAAATAATTCTATTGGCACACCATGTTCAGTCGCTTGCATTTGACGCACGATGAAATGATAATCTTTATGAATATTAGGATTTCTATAAGTATATTCTTTTATATATTCTCTGAACAAGCCAATATTCGTCATTCTACGGCCATTTACTTTCACCGTTGGATCGATTATATTTTGTTCATTAAATTTTTTAATTTCTTCTGAACGTGCTTCGATATATGGTTTTAAAATCTGAATCTTTTTTAATTCTTCAATTTCTGAATCTTCTAAGAATCGAATCGATGACATTTTAATATTAACGCTACGTTTAATACGACGACCTCCCGAATTTTGCATTCCACGATAATTTTTAAATGAATCAGAAATTAATGCGTAAGTAGGAATTGTAGTAATCGTTTTATCAAAATTTTGAACTTTAACCGTACTCAAATTAATTTGAATTACATGTCCGTCAGCACCATATTTCGTCATTTCAATCCAATCTCCAACTCGAACCATATCATTAGATGAAACCTGTATACTTGCCACAAATCCTAAAATTGAATCTTTAAAAACTAACATCAAAATAGCCGATGCCGCTCCTAATGATACTAAAAATGATTTAGGCGATTCGCCTGTAACAATAGAATATATTAAAATACCACTGATGCTATATAAAATAATACTTGCTACTTGTACATAACTATCCAAAGGTTTATCTACAAATGCGGATTTGGAGTTTAATAAATCTCTAAATGCACGTAAAATATTTCGTATTAAAATACAAATGGTAAGAATTAACGCAACATCTGTCGCTTTTAAAGCAACATCAACCCATGTAGGAAATCCAGTAAAAATTAAGGGAATTGATCCTTTTGCTATAAAGATTGGAACAACATGTGTTAAATATTGTAATACTTTATTCTTTATCAATAAATCGTCTAATTGTGATTTACTTTTATTAATAAAATCTATAACAAGTAGCAATAATACTCTTCTTAACAGAAAATCTACCACATATAAAACCACAAATAAACCAATTGATAATAAAATAAAATTTACTAAATGGGTATTATAGTCAGATAATCCTATAGCAGAAACTATTTGTAAAGACCAATTGTATAAATCGCTTTGTAAGCTTTGATCAAATATCTCCATTTTCTCTTTCTAAACGAACAAAAATAATGATATCTCTAACAATTTGACTACGTTTAATAAAACTGTATGATATTTTTAATAATTTTAATATCAAATTTATTCTAATTCATATAATTCTAATAAATTTGTTATACAAATCTAACAAAATGGATAACCCGATATACTTTGCTTTTGGACTTACTTTACTAGCTGGACTATGTACAGGCATTGGGAGCATTATATGTTTGATGTACAAGAAGTTTAATTCAAAATTTCTTGGTTTTATGTTAGGATTATCAGCAGGTGTTATGCTTTATGTATCATTTGTTGAAATTTTATCTAAAGCTAAAATCTCGTTAGTCGAAGTTTACGGAAATCAATTAGGCGCTATTTATACAGTATTAGGTTTCTTTGCAGGAATTGTGGCAATAATTTTATTAAATCTGTTAATTCCTTCCCACGAGCACAAAACTGAAATTTCTTCAGATTTAGAATCAACAGAAAAAAATCATACTCAAAAATTATATCGACTTGGAGTCTTTTCAGCCTTGGCTTTAGCTATTCATAACTTTCCGGAAGGTCTTGCAACTTTTATGAGTGCTGTAAATGATCCTTCATACGGAATTTCTATTGCTTTTGCTGTCGCTGTACATAATATACCAGAAGGAATCGCTGTTGCTGTACCAATTTACTATGCCACAAAATCTCGTAAAAAAGCATTTTGGTATTCATTTTTATCAGGATTAGCAGAACCTATTGGTGCTCTGGTTGGATATTATATGCTACGAAACTTTTTTGATGATTCAATTTTTGGAATTATTTTCGCGTCTGTGGCTGGAATTATGGTTTATATTTCATTAAATGAATTGATCCCAACTGCAAAAGAATTTGCTGGTCAAAAAACTACAATGGCTGGAATTTTAGTCGGAATGCTAATTATTGCTGTAAGTCTATTGCTATTTCTATAAATTATTCAATCCTACAAATTCTAATTTCATCTGAACTGAAATTATAGAATTAAGTAAATAAAAAAGCTCGAAACATTGTTTCGAGCTTTTTTAGTACCTGGAGCGGGAATCGAACCCGCACTCCGAAGAACACGAGTTTGAGTCGTGCGCGTCTACCAATTCCGCCATCCAGGCGTCGGAGTTATGGTGCAAATATAACGTTGGATATATTACTTTACCAAATGTTTTTATAAATTAATTTCTAAAGTATCATAAGCCAACTCCATACCCAATGGAAGTTCTTTATTTACTTCCTCATGAAATCCCATGTAATGTGAAATATGAGTGAAATATGTTTTTCTGGCCCCAATAATCTTTGCATAATTTACTGCATCAGCTAATAAAATATGTGAAAAATGCTCAACTTCTTTTCTTAAAGCGCTAATTACTAACACTTCAACGCCTTTCAATAATTTTAAAGATTCTTCAGGAATTGTTTTTACATCAGTTAAATATGCAAATTTATTATCTATGATATAACCTAAAATTGGTAAGGTTCCATGATATAAATGTATAGGCTGAATCTCAAAATCATAAATTTTAAAAGGTTCACACTTTATAGGATTTTCAATAACCGTAGGAACACCAGGATATTTTATCTCCTGAAACATATAATTAAAACGTAAATGTAATTCGTTCAATACTCGTTCTAGTCCATAAACAGGCATATCTTTCCCGGATTTGAATACCAAAGGTCGAATATCATCTAATCCTAAAACATGATCCGTATGTTCGTGAGTAAATAAAATTCCGTCTAATCTTTGTGCATTAGCTCTTAACATTTGCTGTCTAAAATCCGGTCCACAATCGATCGTTAATACCTTATCGTCCTTCTCTAATAAGATTGAAGCACGAAGCCGTTTATCCTTCGGATTATCAGATAAACACACCGGATGATCACTTCCTATAATTGGAATACCTTGTGACGTTCCAGTCCCTAAAAAATGTATTTTTAATTTTGATTTAGCCATAATTCTTTGGTAAATTTACTGCAAACAATTAACATTTTTATGGCTTTACAACAAGTTCTTACTCCAAAACAAAAGGCTTTAGATATAAATCTTAATCCCAAAATATATGGTTCGTTTGCAGAGATTGGTGCAGGACAAGAAACTGTACGTTTCTTCTATCGTGCAGGTGCTGCTTCGGGTACTGTTGCAAAGGCAATGAGCGCATACGACAAAGAAATGTCTGACTCTATATATGGTATTGAAGAGAATAAAAGATACGTTACACAAGCGCGTTTGAAAAAGATGTTAGATCATGAAATTGATTTAATGAGAGAACGCTTAACACAAGATAATTACAAAGACAAAGCGTTTTTTACTTATGCTAATACTGTAACAACTATTGATTACGCCAAAAAAAATGAAGGTCATGGATGGGTTGGAATTCGTTTTAAATTAAACGTAGAAGACGAAAAAGCTAACGAAATTATTCTTCACGTTAAATTCAAAGAAAATTCGGCTCAATTACAACAAGAAACTTTAGGTGTTTTAGGAGTTAATTTAATTTATGGTGCTTACAACTATTTTGATAATCCGCGTCGATTAATTAATTCATTATACGACACGTTGGATAAAGATCAATTGGAAATTGATATGATCAACTTCCGTGGTCCACAGTTTAAATATGTTGATAACCGTTTGATGTCTTTACAATTGGTTAAAAATGGAATGACTGATGTTGTAGTTTTTAATCCAGAAGGAAAAAACATCTTACCTGCCGATTTACTTTATAAGAAAAATATATTTGCTATTCGTGGTTCTTTCCGTCCGTTTATGAATGTAAATATGGATATGTTTAAAGGTGGTTTAGAAATTTTTAAACAAGGCGAAGGAATTACAAAAGATAATACTGAAATTTTATTCGAGATTACACTTTCTAATTTAATGGCTTCCGGAAAAGAAGGACAATTAAACGAACGTGATTTCTTGGATCGTGCTGATATTATTGGAAAATTAGGTTATAATGTTATCATTTCTAATTTTTCTGAATATTATAAATTAACTGATTACTTTACGAAATTCACTCGTAACCAAACCAAAATTGGTTTGACAATGGGTGTAAATAATCTACTTGAAATCTTCAACGAACAGTATTACGAAAATCTACCAGGTGGAATTATGGAAGCTTTCGGAAAATTATTTAAAAAAGATGTAAAAATATATTTATATCCATATTTAGATAAAGAAAAAGATCTTCTTTTAACATCTAAAAACCTGAAAGTATCAGACAACTTACACGAGCTATATAAATTCTTCCTTTATAATGGCAGAATTGAAGATATTATGAATTATAATAAAGAATATTTGAATTCTTATTCTCGCAAAATTTTAGAGAAAATTGCACAGGCTGAATCGGGTTGGGAAACTGAATGTCCTGAAGGCGTAGCTGAAATGATTAAAGAACGTGGAATGTTCGGTTATCGATTAAAATATATTTTAGAGTAATATGCTTTTGAATCAAAAAATTATAATAAAATCTTTCTTAGGACTACAAAATAGTTCTGAAGATGATTTAAATGATAATGAAAATTATTGGAGATTAATTGGAGAAACAGGAACTATCATTGAAGAATCTAACGAATATTTTACAAATCGAGTTCTTATAATGTTTGATAAAAATCTTGATGATTTAAAACTTATTAATCATAATCCAATAAAAAATACGCTTTGGATTTTAATTAAAGATTTAGAAATTATAATATAAAAAAAGCCTCTCAATATTGAGAGGCTTTTTCAGTCATTATATAAAAATTCATTCAAAAAATAAATTAATCTTCTAATAAATCAGCTGGATCATCAACCGATGGCTCACCAATAACAGGCTCACCTTTAATTAAAGCAACAATTTTAGCTTCAATTTCTTCACATAATTCAGGATTATCTTTTAATAATTCTTTTACAGCATCACGACCTTGTCCTAATTTGCTATCATTGTAAGAATACCAAGAACCTGATTTGTTCACAATTCCTTTTTCAACACCCATATCCAGAACTTCACCTACTTTAGAGATTCCTTCTCCATACATAATGTCGAATTCTGCTTGACGGAAAGGTGGTGCAACTTTGTTCTTAACAACCTTCACTTTTGAATGGTTACCAATTACTTCGTCACCATTTTTAATTTGAGTTGAACGACGGATATCGATACGAACAGAAGCATAGAATTTTAAGGCGTTACCACCTGTTGTAGTTTCTGGATTTCCGAACATTACACCAATTTTTTCACGTAATTGGTTAATGAAAATCGCCGTACATTTCGTTTTATTAATTGTTCCTGTTAATTTACGTAACGCTTGAGACATTAAACGAGCTTGTAACCCCATACGAGAATCACCCATTTCTCCTTCAATCTCTGCTTTTGGCGTTAAAGCCGCAACCGAGTCAATTACGATAATATCTATAGCACCCGAACGAATTAAGTTATCCGCAATTTCTAATGCTTGTTCCCCATTATCTGGTTGAGAAATGATTAAATTTTCTACATCAACACCTAATTTAGCAGCATAAAAACGATCAAAAGCGTGCTCTGCATCAATAAAAGCAGCAATACCACCCGCTTTTTGTGCTTCTGCAATTGCGTGTAATGTTAAAGTTGTTTTACCAGATGATTCAGGTCCATAAATTTCGATTACACGACCTCTTGGATAACCACCTACACCTAATGCTAAATCTAAACCTAAAGATCCTGAAGGAATCACTTCGATTTTATCATCAACGGCAGAATCGCCCATACGCATTACAGTTCCTTTACCGTATGCTTTGTCCATCTTATCTAAGATAAGTTGAAGCGCTTTCTTTTTATTATCTAAATCGCTCATTATATTATTTTTTTATTTTTTTATTTTTCTAAAATTTGTTTTGCGTGTTCTTTTGTTTTTACTTTTTCGATCACATCCGAAATTGTTCCGTTCTCATCAATGATAAAAGTTGTACGATGAATCCCATCATATTCCTTTCCCATAAATTTCTTCGGTCCCCAAACGCCAAAAGTTTCAATTACGTCACGATTTTCATCAGCAATTAATGGAAAAGGTAATTCGTATTTTACAGCAAATTTCTTTTGTCGCTCTACCGAATCAGCACTTACACCTACAATTTCATAACCTTGCGCTTTCAATGCATTTTCGTTATCTCTTAAATCACAAGCTTCAGCTGTACAACCTGGTGTACTTGCTTTTGGATAAAAGAAAACAACTAATTTTTTTCCAGCATAATTTTGATACGAAACTGCATTTCCATCTTGATCAATACCCTGAAAATCTGGAACTTTATCTCCTACTTTTAACATCTAATTTTGTTTATGAACTTCTCGTAAAAATAAGGATTAAATCTTAAATCTATTATTCAATAAATGATTATTCCTTATTTGTAGTACAAAGATAAATTTAATAAACGCCAAAATGTGTCGCTAATTAATTAAGGCAATTAATTTTAAATAAATAAGTTATATTTAAATAAACTCAGTTATGATTAAATACTACACTTATTTACTACTATTTTTTGGATCTTTATTATTTGGTCAGAATAATGAATTTAAAAATGTTGATTATAAACAGATTGAAAAAGAAATAAAGAACAAAAAATCTGAATATTATTTTCCGTTATTAGAAGAACGCTTTCAAAAAATGGATACAACAATGACTGTTGAACATATGTATCATTTTTATTATGGTAAATCTTTACAAGAAAATTATGATGTATTCGAAGATTTAAATCCTACAGAAGAAGTCATTGCCATTGAAAATAAAAATGATAGACCTTCTGAAGAAGAAATTAAAATCTTAAAAGATTTCTACACTGATGTGTATATGAATAAGCCTTTTGCTGATTTAAAAAGCATTGAAGTATTAGCTATTATATATTCTTTTAATGACGATGTAAATATGATTAAAACCATTTTAAATCTTTATTATAAAATGATTGCAGCAATATTTTTAACAGGCGATGGAAAAAGTATAGAAACTGCCATTGATGTAATTAGTCCTCGACATGAATACAGTATTTTAAATGTATTAAGATTAGGTTCAAATCAACAATCTCTAATCAAAGAAAAAAATCGTTCATATGATTTATTAAAAACCGTAAATGAAGAAGGAAAAGAATTCGATATATATTTTGATGTTACTCGATCATTTGAATTGTACAATAAAAAATTTAAATAAATGTAATCCTTCTCTTCGAGAGGGATTTTCTATTTTTACGAAAAGATTTTAATCTTATGATGTTAAAGAAAGAACGCATACAATACGTTATCGACGAATTGGAAAAATTATATCCTGTCCCTCCTATTCCATTAGATCATCAAGACGCTTTTACGTTATTAATTGCTGTTTTATTATCGGCCCAAACAACTGATAAAAAGGTGAATGAAGTAACGCCAGAGCTATTCGCAAAAGCTGCTAATGCAAAAGCAATGGCAAGATTAGAAGTGGACGAAATCAAATATTATATTCGACAAATTGGATTATCGAATACTAAAGCCAAAAACATCAAAAAATTAGCTGAAATTTTAGTTGAAAAATATGATGGCGAAGTTCCTGAAAGTTTTGAGGAATTAGAAGAATTACCAGGCGTTGGTCATAAAACTGCTTCGGTAGTGATGTCGCAATGGTTTGGTCATCCAGCTTTTCCCGTCGATACACATATTTTCCGATTATTACGTTTATGGAAATTAAGCAACGGAAAAACAGTAGAATTGGTTGAAAAAGATGCGAAAAAAATCTTCCCGAAAGAATTATGGAACAAATTACACATCCAAATTATCTACTACGGAAGAGAATTTTCACCAGCCAGAGCATGGAGTTTAGAGAAAGATTTTATCACACGAAATATGTTTCAGAAAAATGATTCAAAGTAAAAATAATATATACCAAGGAAGTCGTGAACGAAAATCAGTTTATGATGTTTTCTATGAAGATAATGGAATCAAAAAGCCAGTAATTATCTTTTCTCACGGTTTTAAAGGTTTTAAAGATCACGGTTGTTTTGATTTAATGGCAAAATATTGGGCCGAAAAGAACTTTGCATTTATCAAATTTAACTTTTCATACAATGGAGGAACGATTGAAGAACCTATCGATTTCCCTGATTTAAATGCGTTTGGAGAGAATAATTACACGACCGAATTAGATGATTTAGATATTATCATTTCTAAAACCATTAACGGAGAATTAATTCCTTTAGACGAAATTGATGCAGACGAAATTTATTTAATGGGTCATTCTCGCGGTGGTGGAATTACAATTATCAAAGGATTAGAAGATAATCGTGTAAAGAAATTTGTTTCGCTTGGAGCAATTTGCGATTTAAACCGTTTCAAATATCCACAACCGGCTTTGGATCATTGGAAAAACGAAGGTGTTCATTATTTTGAAAATACACGAACGAAACAAATGATGCCGTTATTCTATCAATTTTACCAAAATTATATCGACAACGAAGAGCGATTAAGCATCGAAAAAAATATTAAAAAACTGGATAAACCCTATTTATGCATTCACGGTTCTGCCGATGAAACGGTTAAAATGAATGAAGCTTTATTGATTAAAAATTGGAATGAAGATGTAGAATTATATTTGATTGAGAATGCAAATCATTCCTTTGGTTCTGCACATCCTTGGAATCAAGAAGAAATGCCTGAAGATTTCCAAGTTGCTATGGATAATGCGTTAGCTTTTTTAAGAAAATAAAAAAACGGTCTCAAAATTTGAGACCGTTAATATTTTATAATCGAATTGTGATTCCTCCTAAAAAATTGATTCCTGCTTGCGGAAAATAATATGGTCCATCATAATAATATCCGTTAGCTTCATATTCTACATCAAAAATATTATTGATTAATAATGTAAATTCTAATTTTTTAAGATTCCACCAATTCGGCGCATATCTTATCAATAAATCTGAAACAAAGTAATCTTCTAATTTCCCATCCGATGGTTCTGTATTCGATAAATATTGTTCGCCAACATATTTATTTGTCAGATTAATTAATAAATTTTTCGTTGGATAAGCCTCAAATCCAAAAGAAGAAATTACATCTGGCGATAAAGCAATAGAAGTCTTCCCATAATTAATTAATCCTCCATTTACCCAATCTTCTTCTGTAAAATTTTTATTTTTATTTTGGCTTAACGTAAGATTTCCAAA